>DASXKQ010000112.1:0-8785 GCA_036496745.1 Polyangiaceae bacterium | reverse complement strand
GTGCAGCTTGCTCGGCATCGACGCTCGCGGCTATCGCGACCGACTCGATCAATCCCCGGCGTGTCTGAACGCGCTCGACTTCAAAGATCCGGTGCGCGCGCGGCTCGTCGTCTACAACGATACGTCTCACTACGCGACACGCCCCAAAGCCGCGGAGCCGCGTCTGTCGAAGTGGTGGGACGCATCCGGCTAGGCTCCTCTGCACCTACATGGTCGCCAGGCCGGCCCGCACAAGAAGCAACATGCGGAATGCGTCAATAGTGAGATTTCTCGGCTGCCGACCGTAAAGTACTACCGTTCGCGCGCGGGCTTTGTCATGCTCGTCGGAACTAAGGCTTCATACGTTGGCCGCCGCCAGTCTGACCCCAGTTCCGGGCCAAGTGGACCCGGGTAGCGACGCTCGTGCCGTGGGCGAGCTCGTCGGCTTCAAACTGCGCTATCGAAGCGCGCTGATCTCGCTGCGCGCGGGCAAGGTCTACATCGGCCGCAGTCCGCAATGCGAGCTCGCCATCAGCGATCCTGCGGTATCGCGTCGTCACGCGCGGCTTTGGATCAACCCCGTGCAGATCGTGATCGAGGATCTCGGCAGCTCCAACGGTGTGCTGATCAACGGCGAGCGGATTCAGGGGCCGCGCGAGCTTCGCGCCGGCGACACGATCCGCATCTGCACGCACGAGCTACAACTCGTCGACCCGGACAAGGAAGAGCCTGCAGAAAAACCGCACCGCTATCACATCACCGCGGACACCGTGACCGGCGCGGAAAAGACGACGCTAGTCGAGGAGCTGCGCGACGCGAGTAGCCTCGCGCCCTCCCAGCCGATGCAGCCGAGCATTCGCTTCGCCTCGCATCTCGAAACGCCGCGCCGCAAAACGACGTCACCTCCAGGTAGCGATTCGATCTCCAAGGCAGTCGCCACCCTCGCCGAAACTCTCGAGCGGGGAGATTTCATCGAGGTCACACGGCAACTGGGTCCTGTGCTGACGCGCATCCATGAGCTCTTCCTGGATCGTCGGCCCGTCGGGCACGAGCTCGTCGAGCACGTGGTCAAGGCCGCAGCGCGGCTCGCCATCGAGACCAAGAACCCCACTTGGATCAGTGAAGGCGTGGAACTCTACGCCGTGCTCTGCCGACCGCTGCCGGAGTCGGCGTTGACGGCGCTGCACGGCTTCGTCCAAAACGGCGAGTTTCCCGATCTGGAGCTGCTTGCGAACTACGTGTCGGGCCTGTCAGAGCACGTCGATGAGTTCGACGAGACCGAGCTTTTCTTGCTCGACAGTCTGCGTCGAATAGTCGCCCAAGCCTGAAGGTCAGCGCAGCAAACAGCGCGACCACTCCGACCGGGCCGCGCTCGGCCCTCCCACGAGCGCGACCCGGTGTCCCCGCGGCCCACCAAGCGCCCTAACCCTCGAGCACCCCATGCGGCAGCGAGACCCCGCTCCCCAACTCGTGGTTTTGCGCGTCGAAGCAGCGAGTTCGCGTTGCCATGGCCCCCCGTTTAAGCATGGAGTGTGCCATACGCCTACTTGAGCCAATGGCGCACTTGTCGTGGTATTTTCCGCGTAACCAAGACGTCACCTGACACAGTTGGCACACCTCTGCGCCATCGCGATCAGTCCGCATACGCGCGCGATGTTTGGCTCCTGGCGCTCGGACTCACCAATAGAGCAGCTTGTAAAACAGCAGCTCGAGCGGGCCCGCGTAGCGTGAGAAAACCTGCCAAGCGAGCAGCACGCCGAGCAACTCGATACCCGGCAGTCGCCGCATCCAATCGTAGATACCGCCGAAGACGTCCGGCAGCGCTCCCTCCAACACGCCAGCGCCGTCGAGCGGGGGAATCGGCACCAGGTTGAAGAGAAACAACAGCACGTTGAGCTGGAACATCACGCCGAGACCCATGGCCATCGCCCCGAGCGGTGAACGTGAAGAGTGTCCAATCACCTCCACCAACTGGCCGTGCATCGCCGAAAAGCGCAGCACGTGAGCGCCAATCAGGGCGCGCATCGCGACCAGCGCGAAAAGCGCGAGCAGCAAGTTCGTAAACGGCCCGGCGAATGACATCAGCGCTTGCCGACCCGGATGCTTCTTGCCCCACAAGACGTTGACCGGCACCGACGCAAAGCCGAGCATCCAGCCCATTTGCAAGTACGAGAGGATGGGAAGCAGCACCATCCCGACCGGAGAGCGCAAGATGTGCGGCACGGGATCCAGCGTGACGTGCCCACCCTCGTACGCAGTCATGTCCCCGCCCCAGTAGGCGACGAGTGCGTGCGCCGCCTCGTGGCAGGTGGTCGTGAATACGAACACCAAATACCAAACCATCAAGCCCGGCAGCTTCTCGGCCATCGCGAGCCCCTTCTACCCTGGACTCGGGCGTGTGAGCGCGGCGAATCGGGCGAGCGCGGTTTGACACGACCGCGAGGGTCTGGCTTACATCCGGACGATGCGTATCGATCGACGATTTGCTCTTGGCGCGCTTTTTTTCGTGACTCTAGGGCTCGCTTGCAGCGCCGGGCCGAACACGCGCCTGGTCACCGTCCGCGCGGGCGCCGGCTCGGGTGACGTCGAATTCGAAGTAGCCAATGCCACCGATGTCCCCATCAACTCGATGTACTTCGCCAAGACGGCCAAGGTGAGCCCCGAGCTCAAGTTCGACTCCCCCCAGGGGTCGGCGGCCTGGGGCGGGGACGTCTTGACCCACGCCATCCCGGTGGGCACTCGCGTCAAGGTACCCGTACCGGAGCCGGGAGTCTGGGACGTGCGCGCCGTGGATCGAGATGGCCGCTATCAACACATCACAGCGCTCAAGTTGCAGCCCGGCGGACGCTTCATTCTCGAGCTGCACGACGGCAGTTGGCGCGTCGATCAGTAGCTTCTTCCTGTATTCTGGCGCTGATTCGGAGACACTTGCCATGCCCTAACTATTTGTTATTACTTCTTTTACTATGTCTATTTTGCATATTTTTGCATTATGTATGCATCATGTAAATTGGATGCACCCGCAAGAGCAATCGAGGTAGATGGGCTGGCTTCGCGACCTGATGAGCCAATCGGAGAGTGGCCACCGGAGCTACGGTGCGCTCGCTCGAGCTGCCCTTTTTTCAACCGATTGGCCGGCGGAGTCTCGAATCGGTGAGCGTTCACTGTCCGCGCTCTTCAGCAAGCTCGACCGCGACCAAGGTTTGGAGTGGCTCGCGGAGCGCCCCAGCGTCCAGCGCGTCCTGTCCCACGTGCTCCAGGTGCCGCTCGAAGACGTTCGTTCGAGCGCCGACCCCGGTCGCCTCACCAAGACTCAATCCGCCCGCTTGCTGCGCCTTCGGGACGTGCGCTTCGCCCGTTCGCTCGATCTCGTGGAAGAACCGCCATGTCCGGGCATTCCGGAGGCCGTTTTCCAACCGGGGGCATATCGCGCGACGTTCTGGCGAGCTGCGAGCGGCTCAGGGCGTTCGCTCGTGGGCCGTTTTCTCGAAGCGCGCGGGCAAGCGCGCTTCATCGTCGCTCGCAGCTTCGAGCAAGCAATCCGAGAACTGCCCGCGCAAGGCCCCGCGTTCATCGAACTGACGCACCAGCAGAGCGGTCCGCTGCCGCCGCCTCCGCGCTCGGATCTGTGCGTGGCCGCGTCCTTTCGGCCTCGCTCGAGCGAGTGGCAGGTCGTCGAGTCACCGCCGGTTGCGAGCTACCTGGAGGCGTTGATAGCGTGGGTCAGCGCGCGCTTGCCGAATGGCGGCCGCTTCGACGCCGAGCGTACGCTGCTGTGGTTGCGGCGCGAGCTCACGATGAGTGACGCGATCGACAGCCTCGGCTGCGTGCTCGGCTTGTGCGGGCTGTCGGACGAGCTCGGCGCATCCGCGTTACACGGCAAGTCGTTGACTGAAATCGCGACGCGCTTCGTGCGCGAGCGCGTCGCGAGCAGCATCGAAGCGGAATCGCCGAACGCCGCCTGGTTGAAGAAGCATGGCTTCGAGCTCCTGCTCGGCATGGGGCGACGGCTACTCACCGACAGCGATCTGCCGTGGGACGAACCGCGTTCATTCGACGACTGGCTCGCGCTCGTGCCGGGCGAGCACCAGCGCGGCGCGGATCTCGACTGGTTGCGGTTGTCACTCACCAACACCGACGTAAGTATCCGCCCCGCGGACGTCGAGCGCGCGGCCCGCAAGATACCTCCGGGCGCGTTTCGCATCGTGCGCACCTTCGAACGAGCGGGCCTGATTGGCGGCAGCGCGGACGCGCTTTCACTCGGTCCGCGTTTTCTCGCGAGCAGTCTGCGCCAGGAAGTGCTGCGCTCGTTGGTCTCCGGTTCGTCGCTCGAGTGGGGTGAAGCGCTGTTGCGCGGTCACGCCGCGCCCCTCGTCGCCAATGAAGTACGGCAGTGCGTTGCACAGCAGGGCGCGCGCTTCGTCGATCAAGTGCTCGAGCTCGAAGGCAGCTCCGACCCGGCGCAGTGCGCCGCGCTCGAGCTCACTCTGCGCGCAGCGGGCGCCGCGTTACTGACGCGGGTGGAGCTGCCCTCCGATTCGCTGGAGGCGCTCTGGAACGACGCGCTCGACACGCATTGCTCGTTCGATGCGGAGCTACCGCGCGCGCGCGTCGAGTACGCGGGCGACCAGCTCGAGCACGCCTTGCTTTCCGAAGGCGCGTTCTACCTGGCCGCGCTCAGCGTGAGCGGCGAGCTCGGGCAGCGCGCGGGCAAACGTCACCCTGTCCTGCGACCTTGGCAGCTGAGCGAGTCGAGCGCCGCGCTCCGAGCGCTGTGCGACGTGATGCAGCGCGATCTGACCGCGGAGCGCGCGCCGGCCCAGTGGCAGCTCGGTGTTTACGCACTCGTGCAACGACTGCGCGGCGAGCTCGGTAGCCTCACGGGCGGCGATTCCCCTCATCCGCTCGAACGCCCGGCTCTTATCGTGGAAGAAGCGGTGCACGGAGTGCTGAGCTGGGAAACCGTGTGCGGCATCCACGAACCGCCGAGCGCGCTCGCGGGTCTGTTCTCGCTCGTCGAAAACGGCGATTTTTCGCGCAGCGAACTCGCGCGAGCGATCTGGAACGCCTGGGACGCGGCAGGCCGGCCGAGCGCCGGTGCGGCATTCTTACTGCCCGAGGCGGACGCGCGCGCCTGGTTTTGGCCGCACATTCCCGGCGAACTCTTGAGCGCGCTGCTCGCCGACGCGCGCGCGGTCGCGCCCTATGACTTGTTCGGCGACGAACAATGGCAGGCATTTGCGAGCGCTCTCGAGCGTGGTCAAATCAGCCAGGTAGATAGCGCGGCGCTCGCGGTCCTGTCCGGCGCACTTCTCGAACAGGTATTCGAACGCACACCGGCCACGCCGGAACTGTTCGCCGAGCTGTGGCGTCGTGCGCCGGAGCGCGCTCTCGGCGAGACGGCGCGTGAGCTGGCCGAGCGAGTCGACGAACCAGCGCGGCTGGAGCTGCTGCTCACCTGCGCGCCGAGTGCTTCCCTCCCGGCGCTCGTCGCGTTGTGCGACGAACGCGCGAACCTGCATGATCTGCCCAAGCACAAACTGCTCGTACTCCGGCACTTTTTGCACGGTCTACTGCGCGAGCGTCGGCCGGGGTATCGCGCCGCGTTCGAGCGGCTCCGGCAAATCGACGCGGACCTCGCGCGCGCGAGACCCTAGCCTCAGTGATCCGGCTTGACCTGGACGGCCTGCGCGCGGCTTGATCAGCGGATGCGCGTCGTTTGTTTGCGCGGCGGATTTGGCTTCGAAAACTTGACGCTCGAAGAGCGGCCTTTGCCGACCTGCGGCAAGAACCAAGTGCTCGTTCGCGTGCGCGCCGTATCCCTCAATTTCCGCGATGTGTTGATGGCGCGCGGCGAATACAACCCGCGCCAGCCACTCCCGCTCGTGCTCGGCTCGGACGCCGCCGGCGAGGTGATCGAGCGCGGCCCGAGCGTCACGCGCGTCCGGCTCGGCGATCGCGTGTGTCCGATCTTCGCGGAGCGCTGGCTTGTCGGAAGTGTGACGCGCGACGCGCTACGGAGCACGCGCGGCGGGCCACTCGACGGCACGCTCAGTGAATTTCTGGTCGTCGACGAGCAGGCGCTCGTGGCTGCACCCAGCCATCTCGATTTCACGGAGGCCGCCTGCTTGCCGTGCGCCGGCGTGACCGCTCATCGTGCCGTGCGCGAGCTCGGCGGACTTCAAGCTGGGCAATCGCTCGTGACGATTGGCACGGGTGGCGTCTCGCTGTTCGCGCTCTCGTTTGCTCGCGCGCTCGGCGCCAATATCGTGGTCGTCTCCCGCAGCCTCGAAAAAGCCGAACGAGCTCGCGAGCTCGGCGCGACGCACACGCTATGCTCGCGGCAAACGCCGAGCTGGGGCAAGCTCGCGCGCGACTTGTGCGGCGAAGGTGCCGAGCAAGTGGTGGAGGTCGGCGGCGCCGGGACCCTGGCGGAGTCGGTGCGCGCGGTGCGGCCCGGCGGGACCATCCTCTTGATCGGCGTGCTCGCGGGCGGCATCGCCGAACTCGATCTACGGCCGATCCTGATGCAGGACGTGCGCATACAAGGAGTGTTCGTCGGCAGTCGCGCGAGTTTCGAAGCCATGAACGAGTTCGTTTCGAAGCACGCCGTGCGTCCGGTGATCGACCGCGTGTTCGCTGTCGAGGATGTGCGCGCCGCGTTCGAGCGAGTCGCCAGCGGCGAACAGTTCGGCAAAGTGTGTATTGAATTCGCAATGTAACGCACGGCGAGAACTCACTGTTTTTTGCACTGCGTCGCGCTGCCGTCGACGACGCACTTTTGACCGGCTTTGCATTTCTCGTCGAGCGTAAAGAGCCCCGCTTTGCAGGTGAGGATCGCAGTCGCGTCCGGCGTGCAGGAGAACGCCTGGCCGTCCATTTTCTTGTCACAGGGATCGGCGAGTTTCGCGATCGAGGTATCGCAGCTCAACTTGCCGCCACCCGAGCTGCAGCCGTTCTCTCCGCGGCAAGGAAAGAGCTGCACCATGCCGTGATCCTTGCAGATCAACACTTGGTCTTTGGCCGTGGAGCATGCCTTCAGGCCTTCCTCCTTGCAGGCGTCGCTGGGCGCGGCGATCGAGGTATCGCACAGCGCGCGGCCGGATTCGCTCGCGCAACCGCGCGCGCCCCGGCAAGGGACGGCCGCGTATTTGCCGTCGCGACACGCGAGCATCATGTCCTTCGCCGAACAGGCGGCCGCGCCTTCGTCGTCTCGTGTGCAGGCATCTCCGGCGCGATTGCCGGAAATGTCACAGCTCGTACCCTGCTCGCTGGTCGCGCAACCCTTGGGCCCGCGGCAGGGCGTTTCGATGAACTTGCCGCTTTCGCAGGCGAGCGAGCGCTCGTGGTCGATGCAGCGCGCCTCACCCTTGTCGCAAGAGCTACCGACTCCGGGTTTGCAGCCGCAAAGCGCCGCCAAGAGCAGCAACGAGACGAGGCGAGCCGCGGGGCGCAAGGCGGCGCGAGTCTAGTCCAGAACGCCAGGGCGCCAGGGCTAAAAAAACTAGGACATTGGCGCCGCGGCCGGCGATACCAAGCATTGCGCGAAAAGGACCTACTCTCGTTGCTGGCGAGGATCCGTTATGCTGCGTGGACCACCTTGCCCGCGCGCCATCGTCGCAAGCGCATTGCCTTTCTGCTCAATGATCTGAGCAACTCGTACCAGGCGAGCTTCCGCGGCTCGATCGAGAAAGCTGCGCATCGCAACGACGTCAATCTAGTCGCGATGATCGGACGCGAGCTCGATCATGAAGACGAGCAAGAGCGCGTTCAAAACGTGCTCTACGGCGAGTGGCTACGCCCGGAGGCGATCGACGGCGTGATCGTACTCAGCGCGGCGATCTCCAATTTCTGCGGCAAAGAGGGTCTGCAAAGACTGTGTAAGAGCCTGGCGCCAATCCCGGTGTGCAGCATCGGCTTGGAGATACCGGGCACCCCGTCATTCGTGGTCGACAATCGTGGCGGCATGCGCGTAGCCGTCGAACACCTGCTCCGCGTGCACGATCGAAAGCGCATCGCCTACATCGGCGGCCCACCAGACAACGACGAAGCCGTCTCGCGTGAGCTCGGCTACCGCGACGCACTCGGCGCCGCCGGCATTGACTTCGATCCTTCATTGCTCGTCCACGGCGCATTTTCCGCACTGAGCGGCGAGCTCGCCATGCAGGAGATTCTGAGCCGCGCCGCGCTACCCGATGCCGTCGTCGGCGCGAACGATTACATGGCCATGGGCGCAATGGACGTGCTGCGCCGTCACGGCATCTCCATCGCGGAGCAGGTGCTCGTCGTGGGCTTCGACGACAGCCCGGTCGCGCGTTTTGCGCCGCGTTCGCTGAGCAGCGTGGCTCAGCCGAGCGACACGTTGGCCGACCTGGCGGTCACCAGCCTACTGCGCGCGATGAACGGCGAGCCCGTGCCCGCCCTCACGGCCAGCGAGGTGCATTTGGTGCTGCGCGAATCGTGCGGCTGCGGTTACGTCGTACAAAGCGGGTCCATTCTGCCACTCGCCCCGGACGCGAGCGGTGGGGCGCGGCAGTTCTTGCGGCGAGAGCGGGACACCCTGCACACGCTGCTGCAACCGAGCGGCGGCTCATCGCTGCAGCTCTGGCCACGCTGGGCCGACTTGCTGCTCAACTCGCTAGCGGAGGAGCTCGACGGTCAAGCCGGCACGTTCCTGCGCGTCGTCGATCACCTGACGGAGGATGCCGCCGCCGAGGGCATCCCGATGGACGAGATCGGTCTCGCCATCTCACTGATGCGCAGCTCCTTCCAAAAGGCTGGCCACCGAGTGGACGCGCGCGTCGAT
>DASXKQ010000111.1:0-6636 GCA_036496745.1 Polyangiaceae bacterium | reverse complement strand
ACGGATGGTTGCCTTGTGCGAGACGACGGCCACCGTTTGATTCGGGTGCGCCACGACGATCTGGCGCAAGACCGGCAAGGCGCGGGCCATCACGCTGAGCCCCGATTCACCACCTTCGGGCGCGAATGTGAAGGGATCTTGCTCCCAGTTCGAGTACTCGTCGACGAAGCGAGCCTCCACTTCTTTGCGCGTGAGTTGCTCCCAGCGCCCATGATTGATCTCTCGCAAGCCGTCGCGGGCGATCGGCGTGAGCCCGTGCGGAGCTGCCACGAGCTCCGCCGTGTCGAGCGTGCGTTTGAGGGGGCTCGCGTAGACGGCGGCGATCGGGGCTTCGCTCAGGCGCTCGCCGAGAGCGCGCGCTTGGGCGCGCCCCTCGTCCGATAGCTCGACGTTGGTGGCGCCGGCGAAGCGATCCTCGGCCGTCAGCGTGGTCGCGCCGTGCCGGATCAAGAGCACGCGCGTCGTCATTTGGGTTTGCGCGCCAGCTGCGAGAGATCGCGCACGGCGCCGCGCGCCGCGCTGGTCGTCATGTGCGCATAAGCCTGCAGCGCGACCGACACGTGGCGATCGCGGTTCGGGCGGAAGCCGTCCGGGCCACGGCTCTCACGCGCCTTGCGACGCTTGTCGAGCGTCGCGTCGTCTACCAGCAGGTCCACGCGCCGCGCGGGGATGTCGATTTTGATGCGGTCTCCTTCTTCGACCAGGCCGATCGCGCCGCCCTCCGCGGCCTCCGGCGAAACATGGCCGATGCTGAGGCCCGAGGTGCCGCCGCTGAAACGACCGTCGGTGATCAGCGCGCAGGCTTTGCCCAGGCCCTTACCCTTCAAAAACGAGGTCGGGTACAGCATCTCCTGCATGCCGGGGCCGCCCTTCGGCCCTTCGTATACGATCAGCACGATGTCGCCGGCCTTGATCTCGCTCGCCAGGATCGCGTCGCACGCGGCGTCTTGTGAGTGAAAGACGCGCACAGGGCCTTCGAACTTCAGGATCGACGCGTCGACGCCCGCGGTCTTCACGATCGAACCCTCCAGGGCGATGTTTCCGTACAGGACGGCGAGCCCGCCGTCCTGGCTGTAGGCGTGCTCCAGATCGCGAATGCAGCCGGCGTTGCGATCCGCGTCCGGCTCCGAAAAGTACTTGTCTTGCGAGAAGGCGACCTGTGTCGGAACACCACCGGGCGCCGCCAGTGCGCGTTGTTTGGCCTCCGTCGTCACCGTAGCGCGACGTAGGTCATTTTCGTCGATCGCTTGACCGAGGGTCGCTGCGTGCACGGTGCGCGCGTCGCGATGAATCAAGCCGCCCCGATCGAGCTCGCCCAAGATCGAGAAGATGCCGCCGGCGCGGTGCACGTCTTCCACGTGATAGTGCGACGACGGCGCGACCTTGCAGATGTTCGGCATCCTGCGCGAGAGCCGATCGATGTCGGCCATCTTGAAATTCACGCCGGCCTCCTCGGCGATCGCCAGGATGTGCAGCACGGTGTTGGTCGAGCCGCCCATGGCGATGTCGAGCGCCATGGCATTTTCGAAGGCTTCGAAAGTGGCGATGCTGCGCGGCAGCACGCTGCTATCGCCGTTCAGGTAGAAGGCCTTGGCCATCTCCACGATCCGGCGTCCGGCGCTGGCGAACAGCTCCCAGCGCCGCGCGTGGGTCGCGAGCAAGGTACCGTTGCCCGGCAGCCCGAGGCCGAGCGCCTCGTTCAGGCAATTCATGCTGTTGGCGGTGAACATGCCGGAGCACGAGCCGCAGGTCGGACACGCGGAGCGCTCCATTTCCCCGAGCTCGGCGTCGCTCACCTTGTCGTCGCCGGAGGCGATCATCGAGTCGATCAAATCGAGTTTGCGCACGAAGGGCTTGCCGTCGCGGTCGTGCGTGCCGACGAGCTTGCCGGCTTCCATCGGGCCGCCCGAGACGAAGATGGTCGGCACGTTGAGGCGCACGGCAGCGAGCAACATGCCGGGCGTGATCTTGTCGCAGTTGGAGATGCAGATCAGCGCGTCCGCGCAATGCGCGTTGACCATGTACTCGACGCTGTCCGCGATCAGATCGCGGCTCGGCAGCGAATAAAGCATGCCGCCGTGGCCCATCGCGATGCCGTCGTCCACGGCGATCGTGTTGAACTCGACGCCCCAGCCGCCCGCTTCGTCGACCACCTTTTTGACGCGCTGCCCGACGTCGTGCAGGTGCACGTGACCGGGCACGAATTGCGTGAAACTATTGGCGATCGCGACGATCGGCTTTTCGAAGTCGGCGTCCTTCATACCGGTGGCGCGCCAGAGCGAACGCGCGCCTGCCATATTTCGGCCCTGGGTAGAGGTGCGGCTGCGATAACCAGACATGACTACAACAGTAGTCCCTGGCTCGAGAGCGCGCCAACGCTGCGGTTTTCGAGAGGGATTTGCAACCGTGTCCGGTCTCGAACAGACTCCGCTCAGAGGAAAAAGGCCATGTCGCGTCGTCTCGGAAACATCGCTTGCGCGGGTTGTTTGTGGCTCACGTTGAGCGCCTGCTCAGGCTGGAACGAGAGCACCGGCGCGGCGAACGCGGACGCCGGGAGCGCGGCGGCGAGCGGCGCGAGCGCGGGCGGGAGCAGCGGGGCGACGACTGCGGGCTCGAGCGGGAGCGGAGGAACCGCTGCCGGCGCGGGTAGCGGCGGCGTGGACACTGGCCCCGTGTTGGCGCCGACGCCGCCCATGGGTTGGAACAGCTGGAACAAGCTCGGCTCGAACGTCAGCGAGGACGCGATCAAAGCGATGGCCGACGCGATGGTCTCGAGTGGTATGCGAGACGCCGGATATCAGTACGTCAACATCGACGACACGTGGTCGGTGAAGGGCGACATGACGACCGGCACGACCGGGCGCGATCCGGTGACCAACCAACTCGTGTCGGATCCGGTGCGTTTTCCGAGCGGTATCAAGGCACTGGCCGACTACGTGCACGCTCAGGGACTCAAACTCGGGATCTACGGCGACCGCGGCACGCTGACCTGCGGAGGCTACCCCGGTTCCAACGGCTACGAGGCGCTCGACGCACAGACGTTCGCGGACTGGGGCGTCGACTACTTGAAGTACGACAACTGCTCCGCCGACGAGAACACGATGCAGGACGACTACACCAAGATGGGCGACGCGCTGAAGGCCACTGGGCGCCCGATCGTGTTCAGCGTCTGCGCTTGGTGGTTTTACGACTGGGAGCCGAGCGTCGGACAACTCTGGCGTACGACCACGGACATCAAACCGAACTGGGACACGATCATTTCGCTGATCGACAAGAACGGCGGCGATACCACACGCTACGGCGCGTTCGACAACACCATGCCGATCAGCCCGACCGGCGCCTACGACGCGCCCGGGCTCGGACAATGGGCGGGCCCCGGGCACTGGAACGACCCGGACATGCTGGAGGTCGGCAACTCCGGCCTGGTCGACGCCGAGTACCGCGCGCACTTCGCGATGTGGGCCATGATGGCTGCGCCGCTGATCGCCGGCAACGATTTGCGCACCATGAACGGAACCATCCAAGAGATCCTCACCAATAGCGACATCATCGCGGTCGATCAGGATTCGCTCGGCAAGCAGGGCGCGCCGCTCGCGAACTCCGACACGACCCTCGAGGTGTGGTCGAAGCCGTTGACCGGATCGCAAACGTACGCGGTGGCGCTGTTCAACCGCGGCGGAGCCGCTGCGGACATCACGTTAAACTTCGCCGACCTGGGAATCACGGGCAACGCTCAGGTGCGGGATCTTTCGAATCATCTGGATCTCGGCTGCAAAGCGAGCTCGTATACCGGTGCGGCCATCGCGAGCCACGGAGTGCTGATGCTCAAAGTCGTCTCGGATCCCTCGTGCACGCCGTGATCGATGCCCGCGACTGATTCCGCGTACGTCGCGCAGGCGCAGCCCACGCCCGCGACCGATCCCGCGACGCAAAATGAGGCGGCCGGCTCGCCGCCGGCGCCGCCGATCGAGCTGAACGTGCGGGGTCAGCGCGCGGCGCCCGCTTCGGAGGTGATCACCCGCGCGTCGGCTCGCGAGCTGCCGGGCTCGTTTGGCGATCCGTTGCGCTCGGTGGAGTCGGAGCCGGGTGTGACGCCGATCGTCTCGGGCTTGCCGTATTTCTTCGTGCGCGGCGCGCCGCCGGCGAGCGTCGGTTACTTCATCGACGGCGTCGACGTTCCGCTGCTCTTTCACGCCTATTTTGGTCCGTCGGTGATTCATCCCGCGCTGTTCGATCGCGTGGACGTGTTCAAAGGCGCGGCTCCGGTCAACTACGGGCGCTATGCCGGCGCGATCATCGCCGCCCAGACGCGCGCGCCGCGCTACGAGTGGAACGGCGAAGCCAGTCTACGCGTGATCGACGCGGGCGCGCTGCTCGAGAGCCCGTTCGCGTCGGGTCGCGGCAGCGCGCTCGTGGCTGGGCGCTACTCCTACACCGGTTTGATCCTGTCCCTGCTCGATGACCGCACCAAGCTCAGGTACTGGGACTATCAGACGCTCGACTCGTATCGTCTGAGCTCGACCACGACGCTCTCCGTGTTCGCGTTCGGGGCCTTCGATCTGCTCTCGATCAACAGCGCGAACGACGCGGGCCTCCAAAATCAGGTGGGTGGTGAGACGCAGTTTCATCGTTTCGACCTCCGGCTCGATGCCCGTCCCAGTCCCGCCACGCATTTGCGCGTCGCGGGCACGTTCGGCTACGACCGCAGCGGCGATACCATCGGCACGGCCTCGCTGCGCGACAGCTCCATGCGTGAACGCATCGAGCTCAGTCATGAATTCAGCCCAGACGTCGGGCTCGACGCGGGTTTGGACGCGCGCATCGATCAAGTGCGCTTGGACGCTGCGGCAACGCGCTTCGACTATCTCGATTTGACGACACTCTTCCCGACGCGCAACGACGGAGTAGGCGGCGGTTACTTCGGGCTCCGCTTGCGACCCGCGCGGGGCATCTCGGTGATTCCGGGCGTACGCGCCGACGGCTACTTGGTCGAGCACGAGTTCAAGGCAGCGGCGGATCCGCGGCTTTCGGTCGAGTTTGCGCTGCCGAAGCACGTGACCGTCGACTCCAGCGTGGCGCTCTCGCATCAGCGCCCGAACTTCGTGCCGGGCATCCCGGCGGCCGCGATCGGCACGCTCCACGGCGGCCTCGAGACGGGCGTCGTGTACGACGCGGGTGTGCGCTGGAAACCCGGCGCGGATTTGACGTTCGGCGCGACCATCTTTCGCACGGCGTTCTTCGACGTGATCGATCCGGTGGGCGGTCAGCACGATTTCACCGTGTCGCGCACGCAGTTGAACGACCGCACGACCATTCAAACCAGTGGGCTCGAAGCCCGCGTCAGCCGGCCGCTGACCAAGAGTGTGGGCGGTTTTTTGGCGTACACGCTGTCGCGCTCCACGCGCGGCTACGACCGGCTTTCGTCGATCTCGGGCTACGATCGCCCGCACGTGCTGCAGGCCGCGCTCACGCTGGACTTCGGTTATTCGATCCGCGGCGGCCTACGCGGCGTGTTTTACAGCGGGATGCCCGCGTTGGTGCTCAACGAAGGACCGCCGCATCCGTCGGCGGCTCACCGCACGCCGGACTTCTTTCGCCTGGATTTTCGCGTCGAAAAGCGTTGGAACTTCGATGAAGCGCACTACCTGAGCGCGGTGTTGGAAGTGCTCAACGCGACGTCGGCCAAAGAAGTGCTTAAAGAGCAGTGCGGGACGCGCTGTCAGGGAGATTTGTCGGGGCCCGTCGTGCTGCCGAGCTTGGGTGTCGAGGCGGGGTTCTAGATTTTCAAGGGGTTGAAAGTGGTTTCGTCGCCAGAAGGAATTCCAGTGGTTTGCAGTGAGGAGACGAAAATGTCGGGTCTTCCATTGCAAAACCACCTTCGACACTCGGTTGGGCATAGCAGTCAATCACGAGATTACCGGCGATTGAGAGCGTTTGTTCTGGGAGATCACTCGTAATCGTGCCAGAGACATATCCTCCTTCGTCAAGAGTGAGGTTCACGATGCCAGATCTCGCGCTTAGGTCAGCCTGATTCGGCCGGCGCAATGTGATCGTGAAGATGTTTATTTCGTTAACTGGGCCGACACCTGCTTTAACGTGGCCTGAGATTGCGGCATCGGCTGATATTTCGCCAACTGCATACAAGGTGGCCCCATCGGAACGAGTCGCGCCACCCAGATTTAGAGTGTATTGAGTAGCAACCATAAGATGAGCGGGACTCGTGCTCCTAAACATCTGACCATTAGTGACATCCATGATTTCCAATTCGTTGTGCGGTACAGGGGCCGACGATGTACTTAACCCTTCGGGCTCTCGGGAACACGCGATGAGGGCAAGAGCGTAGAATTTGATTGCGGAGCGGAGCATCTTTCAACCTTCCTCTGTGGGCAACTAACACCCTGACGGAATAGTGATGGTCATATCCAGATAAACCGAGTTATCGTCGCAGCGCCATTCCGTATTCAAACAAGGCTCCATCGTCGTATAGACCCAATATGTGCCCGGGGGAAGAGTGGGAATGGTTACATTTGCTGTGCTCGTGAAGTAGCCATATGCTGACACCGTGGCCGTAGCCGTCAAGAGCATTGTACCTTGGGACGAGTGCCAATCCGTATAGAAATTGGCCATATAAATCAA
>DASXKQ010000110.1:0-48270 GCA_036496745.1 Polyangiaceae bacterium | reverse complement strand
AGGCTTACATGCGGCGCATGCGAGTACATCTTCACGCCGTTTCTGCGCTGGTTCTCGTTCTCGGTGGCCTCGGTTGCAGCAACAAGGACGCTGCCAAGTGTCAGGAGGCGACCGACACGACGCGCAAGGCCGTCGCGTCCGGCGACTACACGGTGGCGGGGGAATGGCGCAACAGGGCCTACACGTACTGCGAGGACCAGGGCGCGCTCGCCGTGTTGGACAAGGAAATCGTCGACAAACAGGCGGCGGACGGCGCGGCCAAGCAGGCGGAGGCCCAGCGCGCAGCCGAGAACGACGCGGTCGTAAAGCTGTTCGTCAATTTCGCGAGCTCGAACCGCGCCGCGCCCGATCGCGCGTCGGTGTCGACCAAGTGCGACGGCGACGACGCCGACGGCGGCAAGCCCGATCCCAAGAAGGACCCCAAAGCACTGGAGCGCCTGTGCTCGGCGACGCGCAGCGCGGGCGTGAGCAGCTTCGAAGTGCACTACTGGGACGCGGACCACACGATCGAAATGTTTTCGACCAAGCTGCCGCAGCCCACCAAGTGCGACGCGCTTGGTCCCAATAAATCGGTGAAGACCTGGGACGTGCCGGCGGTCAACGGCGCGAGCGTGAAGCGCTGGCGCTGTGAATTCACGAGCGGTCCGCTCGCCGGCATGCAGATGGTCACGAGCGGCGCGGCCAACGCGCCCGCCTACATCTTCTCGACCAGCTTCCTCGACAAGGACGCGAACATGAAGAAGATCGCGGGCGGCTGACGCGAAGCGCGGCCCGGCGACGCTCCGCACTTGTGCAAGGGATCTGCCGCGAGGCAGCCCCCGATCCCAATCGCTACTGCTCCTTCGTCTTCAGGAAGCGAATGCCCGGGAAATCCTTGGCCGTCGTCTCGAGGTGCCAGGCGTTGCGCGCCAAAAAGACGAGCGCGCCCGTGTGATCGTCGGCGAGGTAGCCGTCGTTGCCGTTTTGGAATTTCTTGAGCAGAGCTTGGTCGTCGCAGTCGACCCAGCGCGCGGTGAATAGGCCGGAGCTCTCGAACACGACCGGAATTTCGTATTCGGATTTGATGCGATCGGCGAGCACGTCGAATTGCAGCGCGCCGACCACGCCCACGATCCAGTTGCCGCCGATGCGCGGCTTGAAAATGCGCGCGGCGCCTTCTTCCGCGAGCTGCTCGAGCGCGCGGCCGAGGTGTTTCGCGCGCAGCGGGTCGGTCGGGCGCACGCGCTGCAGGAGCTCGGGTGCGAAGCTCGGAATGCCGGTGAAATGCAGGGACTCGCCCTCGGTCAAGGCGTCGCCGATGCCGAGCTTGCCATGGTTCGGGATACCCATGATGTCGCCGGCGTAGGCTTCCTCCGCGAGCTCGCGGTCTTGCGCCAAGAAAAAGACCGGGTTGTGCACGGCGAGCTCGCTGCCGCTGCGCTCGTGGAAGAGCTTCATGCCGCGGCGAAAGTGACCCGAACACAGGCGGATGAACGCGACGCGATCGCGGTGCTTGGGGTCCATGTTCGCTTGCACCTTGAACACGAAGCCGGTCACTTTGTTTTCGCCCGGATCGATCTTGCGCTCGCGCGTGGGCTGCGGACGCGGCGGCGGTGCGAGTTCCCCGAGGCCGTGCAAGAGCTCGCGCACGCCGAAGTTGTTGATGGCGCTGCCGAAGAAGACCGGCGTGAGGTGACCGCCGCGGTAGCTCTCGAGGTCGAACTCGGGGCACAGCCCGCGCGCCATTTCGACTTCGTCGCGCAGCTGCTTCAGCGCGTCTTCCGGCAGCAGCTTTTCGAGCTTGGGGTCGCCCAGGCCCTCGCACTTTTCGCCGGCTTCCGCCAAGCGTTCGCGCACGCGCTCGATCAGGATCAAGTGATCGTGCAAGAGGTCGTAGCAGCCACGAAAGCTGCGGCCCATGCCGATCGGCCAGCTCGCGGGCGTGACGTCGAGCGCCAGCGTTTGCTCGATCTCGTCCATCAGATCGAACGGATCGCGGCCTTCGCGATCGAGCTTGTTGATGAAGGTGATGATCGGCACGTCGCGCAAACGACAAACTTCGAAGAGTTTTCGCGTTTGCTCCTCGATGCCACGCGCGGCGTCGATCACCATCACCGCGCTGTCCACGGCGGTCAGTGTGCGGTAGGTGTCCTCGCTGAAATCCTGGTGGCCCGGCGTGTCGAGCAGGTTGAAGGTGTGCGGGCCGTAGTCGAAGGTCATCGCCGAGGCCGTGACGGAGATGCCGCGCTCGCGCTCGACCTTCATCCAATCCGAGCGCGCTCGCCGCTGTTCGCCGCGCGCCTTGACCGCGCCGGCCAATTGAATCGCGCCGCCGAACAAAAGCAACTTCTCCGTGAGCGTGGTTTTGCCGGCGTCCGGGTGCGAGATGATCGCGAAGGTGCGCCGCTTATTGACGGCTTCGATCAGGGACGCCATGAGCGGGCGGTTCGTAGCAGCCCCTACCCTGGGGAACAAGCATTTCGCGGGTTTTCCCGGGGCGAAGAAAGAGTAACCTGCGCGCGCCTTGCCGGAGTCCAGCAATCGTTCACGCGTTTTGTTAGCGCTCGTGCTCCTCGCCGGCGCGTTGCTGCTCGTGAGCCACTATTTGCGCACGCGCCACAACGCCGGCGTTGATCATGGTGATTCGGGGGATTTGCCGGTCAGCGCGGGCGGCGTGACGCTCTCACGCGTTCCTGCGCGCGGCGTCGGCGGGCAAGGCGTCGCGAACGCGGGCGAGGGTGATTTCTTGCTCGAGTCGAAGAACGTGCGACTCGTGGTCGGTGGCTACGCCGAAGGCATGGAGCGTCGCGCGCAGCTCGGCACGATAGTGGATCTGGTCGACGCGAACTTCGCGGACGATCGCCTGATCGAGTGGCGCCCCATGCTCGAACTCTCCGGGCAGGTGCTGAGTCTACGCTGTGAATCGGTCAAGGTCGACGCTCACGGCGTGACGCCCGCGCTCGTGCTCACGCACAGCGCGCGCGACGGCGCGCTGCGAGTCGAGACGCGCCTCGTGCTCAACGCCGATCAGCCTTACGTCGAGATTACGTCGCGTCTGGTGAACCGCTCGAAAAAAACGCTCGAGAGCGTGTCGCTCGGGGAGCGCCTGCGCTTTCGCGGGCAAGTGGCGTTCGCGCCGCGCCTCGGCTTCGTGCACGCGACGGCGCGCGCGGACGTGGCGTGGATCGCGTCCACGGGCGGCCCGCTGAGCTACGCGATCAGCGCGCCCGGCGCGGAGCTCGCGGCGAGCTTCGTGTTCGACCGGTTTGGCTCGACCGGTCAGGAGACGCTCTCGCAGCCGCGCTCGATCGAACCCGGCGCAGAGCTCAGTGTGCGGCGCTTGCTCAGCGTGACGCGGGGCGGGCTCGAGCGCGCAGCGGAAATCGCCTGGCGCGCCGGCGGGAAAAAGCTGGGCATCGCGGCGGGCGTGATCGGCCAGACGCCGCGCTGGGCCACGGTCGAGGCGCGCTACGCCGACGGTCAGCCGGCGCTGGTAGCGCACGTGGATTCCGCCGGTCGCTACGAATTTTCTCTGCCGGAGGGCGACTATCAATTGCTGCTCCGCGCGCCCGGAGGCGAAGATCAGCGAGCCGTGCACATCGACGCGGGAGTGCGCACGACACCGCCCTTGATCGCGCCACGCGCGGGCACCCTGCACTACCGCGTACGCGACGAGGCCGACCGCCCGCTGCCGGCGCGCTTGATCGTGAGCGGCGTACCGCCCACACCGGATCCCGAGTTTGGGCCGATCGAATTGGCGGTCGGCGCCAAGAACAACGTTTATACCCAAGGAGGCGAGGGGTATCTCGATCTCTTGCCGGGTCGCTATCGCGTCGTGGCGACGCACGGCACCGAGTACTCGGTCGCGAGAGAGGAGCTCGAAGTGAATCCCGACGTGGGCGCCACCTTCCGCGCCGTGCTCACCCACGAGGTCGACACGACCGGCTACATCGCCTGCGATTTTCATCTTCACCAAGCGCCGAGCTTCGACTCCACCGTGCCGATCGACGACCGCGTGCTCTCGCTGCTCGCCGAGGACGTCGAGTTTGCCGTACCGACCGACCACAATCACGTCACCGATTTCAGCGAGTACATCAGCGGGCTGCACGCCGAGACCCAGCTCGGTTCGACCCCTGGCGTGGAAATCACGACCGAGAATTGGGGCCATTTCAACGCCTTTCCGTACCCGGCGGCGGAGCGGCCTCCGCCGTACGAAGTCGATCCGCAAGAGATCTTCAACGCGGTGCGCACGCTCGCGCCAGACGCCGTGCTGCAAGTCAACCACCCGCGCATGCCAGGCTGCGGCTATTTCAACAAGGGCGAGCTCGACGCGCAGCACGCGCGCGCGGAAACCGCCGGCTTTTCCTTCGAGTTTGATACTTTGGAAGTCGTCAACGGCTACGATCTCGAAAATTCGAAGTTGATCGACGACAACCTGCACGAGTGGTTTGCGCTCTTGAACGCCGGTAAGCACTACACGGCCGTCGGCAACTCCGACTCGCACCGGCTCGTTTATCACTGGGCCGGCTACCCGCGCACCTATGTGCGCGTGGCCGACGATCGACCCTCCGCGGTAACGCCCACCGAAATTGCGCACGCGCTCTTGGCCGGCCACGCCGAGGTGTCGAACGGTATCTTCATTCTCGCGTTGGCCAACGACAGCGCGATCCCCGGGGACATGGTCAAAGGCAGCCGCGTAAAGCTCGACGTGAGCGTGCGCGCGCCCGCTTGGGTCGACGCCAAAGTGATCGAGCTTTTCGTGAACGGCGAGCTCAGCCAGACGCACCCGATCCCGGAGCGCAATCAACTGCCGCTGCGGCTGGACTGGGAAACCTCGCTCGAGTTGAAGAGCGACGCCTTCTTGGTGGTGCGCGTGCGCGGGGAGGGGATCATGAACGACGTCTTGCCCGACAAGTGGGTGAAACCCTTTGCCTTCACGAACCCGATCTACGTCGACGTGAATGGCGACGGCGTATGCCGGCCGCACGCGCCCTAGCGTGCGCGAGTCTCGGGCGGGTGCTTGCACAGCGTCATCACATCTCCACCTCAACCAGCGGCCTTCCTCGGGTGCAGGGGCGAATGCCCCGCGACGCGGCACACCAGGTTCGGAGTGCCAGATCACAGCGCGGAACTGACAACAGGACCTAACGAGAGCCGGCGCAACCGGCGCATGCTTTCCTGCAGGTTGGAGAAGGCGCGTGGTGTTTTCCGGGTCAGAACTTCGCGAGAAATGCACATGAATGCGCAGGCCCTAGCCCCCATTGCGTCCTAGCCTCGCATCACCAGCGCCTTGGGTTCCGTGAATTCTTCGATCGCGAAGCGCACGCCTTCGCGGCCGGTGCCGCTGTCCTTGCTGCCGCCGTAGGGATAGTTGTCGATGCGCAGCATGGGCGTGTCGTTGATCAAGACGGCGCCATAGCGGAGCGCGCGGAATGCCTTCAGCGCGCGGCCGATGTCCGGCGTGAATACGCCCGCCTGCAGCCCAAAACGCGACTGATTGCAGAGCGCGAGCGCCTCGTCGAAGCTATCGAAGGGCTCGACGACACTCACCGGTCCGAAGACCTCGTCGCGCGCGAGACGGCTGTGGGCGGGCACGTCGATCATCAACGTGGGCCGCACGATTTGCCCTTCCGCGTCGCCACCGCACAAGAGCCGCGCTCCACCGTCTTTGGCCTCACGAACCCAATCGAGCACGCGCGTGACATGGCGCGCCTCGATCAAGGGACCTACCACCGTGTCCTCGTCGAGCGGATTGCCGCATTTCACGGCGCGCGTGGCGGCCACGAAGCGCTCCAAGAAGTCGCTGAGCAATCGACGTGCGACGAGCACACGCTGCACGCGGATACAGATCTGACCGCCGTTCGCGAAGCAACTTTCGACCAAGCGCGGTATGACCGCATCGAGATCCGCGCCCTCGTCGATCACACAGGGCGCGTTACCCCCGAGCTCGAGCAGCACGTGCTTCTTGCCGGCGATCGATTTCAGGTGCCAGCCCACGGCATCGCTGCCCGTGAACGAGAGCACCGCGATGCGCGGATCCGTCGCGAGCCGTTCCGCGACGTCCGCGTGCGCGTGCAGCACGCTGAGTTCTTGCGCGGGCAAGCCGGCTGCGAGCATTAATTCGCCGAGCAAATGCGCGGTGAGCGGGCTCTGCAGCGCGGGTTTGAGCACCGTGGGCGCCGAGACGGCGAGCGCTGGGCTCAACTTGTGCGCCACCAAATTGAGCGGGAAATTGAAGGGCGCGATGGCCCCGACGGGGCCGCGTGCGACGCGCTCGAACACGCACAATCGTCCCTCTGCGCCCGGCAATTGATCGATCGGCATGAGCTCGCCACCGAGCCGGCGAGCCTCGCCCGCGCCGAGTGAAAACGTGAGCGCGGCGCGCGCTACTTCTCCGCGCGCGTAACGGATGGGCTTGCCGCTCTCTTGCGCGATGAGCTTCGCGATCTCGGCTGCGCGCGCGCGAACGCCGAGCGCGATTGCATCGAGCACCTCCGCGCGTCGATGAGTCGGCAGCGTTTCGCCGTTCGTGAATGTTGCGTGCGCGTGTTCGATGGCGGCGTCCATGTCGGATGCGGACGCACGTGCGACCTCCGCAATAGGCTCGCCATCGAATGGATTGCGGATCAGATCGACTTCGCTAGCGTTGCGAAATTCACCAGCAATTTGCATGCGGTATCGCTGCAACATTGAACTTACCTTTCAATAAGCAGAGCGAACACGCGGCTTTTCTCTGCACCTACATTGTGGGTGTGTTGCGCCGAGATCGTCAATGGTTCGTGCGATCGTGCTTTACGATGGAAAAGCGCGCCCGTATAACAAAAGTCCATGCGGATTCTCGCGGCGCTCGTGCTCGGGTACCTCTATGTCGTCGGTAAGGTCGGCGGGGGACTCGGCGCCGACGAGAAGCCCGCCGCGCTCGAACCCGGGCTGACCCGCGCCGCGCAGACGACGCTCGATCAGGCGGTGGGTTTGTCGCTGAGCGACGCGCCCGCGCACTTCGATCGCGCGCTGGATGAGCCGAAACGCGCGGTCGCTAGCGTGGCGCCCGGCTCACGCGTCATCGCCTTGCCCGCGGGCTGTCGTTCGGTGTCCGGGCCGTACAACCTGCTCGTGCATTTTCACGGCGCGCCGACCGTGATGGAGCCGGCGTTCGAACGCTCCGGCATCCAGGGCGCGCTCGTGATCTACAACTTGGGCACGGGCTCGGGCGCCTATGAACAGCCGTACTCCGACGTCGGGTCCTACGATCGCATGCTGGACAGCATTCGCATTGCCGTTCGCGAACTCTGCCCGAACGCGGCCGGCCCGCGTCGCGTCGCGCTCAGCGGTTGGAGCGCGGGCTACGGCGCGATTTATCACATCATCGATCGCGCCAAGGACGCGGCGCGCGTGGACGCCGTGCTGCTCGCTGACGGCATGCACGTCGGGTTCGAGCCGCTCGGCTACCGCAAGGTGAGCGCGGCCGCGATGGCTCCGTACACGCTGTTTGCGGATGAAGCGCTGGCCGGCAAAAAACTCTTCGCCGTGACGCACTCGTCGATCCAGACACCGTATGCGAGCACCACCGAGACCGCCGAGTTCTTGCTCGACGCCGAGGGACTCACGGTCGATCGCAATAAGACGCAGGGTCCGCGCCCGGACATGACGCTCACGTCCCGCGCCGACAGCGAGGGCTTTCACATGCGCGGTTTCGACGGCGAAGACAAAGCCGCCCACTGCGATCATCTCTTCGCTTACGGCGATCTCTTGCTCCCGCTCCTGAAGCAGCGCTGGGAAAAGAACTGATCGCGAACGGGGGCTGCCACGAGGCGGCTCGCGTGCACAAGGTTTTGTAGCGGCCTAAGGGGCTTGCGTTTTTGCGCTCGCGAACATCGTCGCGCTTGAAGCGAAAACGCGAACCGACTCAGCCCTTGCAGGGAATGAACACGCTGCCGCACTTTTTCTTGGGCGCGGCGGGCGCGGCCGCGGCCGGCTTCGAGGGAGTCGTTGCCGGGGCTTTCGCGGTGGGCGGCGCGGCGGCGCTCGTGGTCGGTTTGGCGGGTGCTGTCGCGCCGGCCAGCTTTTGAATGCCGGGCGGCAAAGCGGTCAGCGCAAAATCGATGGTCTGCGCGACGCCCGCCTTGGCCGTGAACTTCACGGACTTCGAGTTGAAGCCGAACTTGGACGCGCTGCAGGTGTGTTCGCCGGCGGCGATCGCCAACGGCCCGGCGTCGAAGCCGTTCAGTTTTTCGCCGTCGCATACGACCCAATCGCACGCTTCGGGCTGACATTGGAATTGGATGTTGGCTTTGTCGTTGGGTACGGCGCTTGCTGCGGGCTCCACGCTCGCGACCACCGAGGCCACGGCGGCCGCGGTTGCGGAAGGCGCGGCGCTGGCGGCCGCTGCGGCCGCTGCTTCTGCTTCGTGGTTGCGATGCAGCGCCCAGGCGCCCGCCGCGGTCAGCCCGAAGCACAGGACGGCTCCCGCGATGAAGAGCGGCGCGGCCGAGCGCTTGCGCACGCCGGGTAGCTCGCCGGACGGGCTCGAGGCGAGCGGCTCCGCGGAAGCGGGCGCGTTCATGATCAAGGGGGCAGGGCCGCCCGCGCCCGCGCCCGCCGCGGCTCGCGGGGCCGCCGTAGGCGGCAGTGTTTCCGGCTGAAAAACCAGAGGTTGCGCGATCGCTGCGGCGATGCCGGGGATCGCGACGGCGCTCGCACTCTCGGGCGCCACCAGCGAGCTGGCGATGTTCATGAAGGCGCTCGCCATTTGCGCGACCGAGGTGAAGCGCATGTTCGGATCCGGCGCCAAGACGCGGCGAAACCAAACGTCGAATTTGGGATCGACGGAGACGCCTAGCTCGCGCGCGCGTTGCGCGGCCGAATCGAGCGGGGAGCACATGTCTTGCCAGAGCGCGTTGAAATCGAGTGGGCTAGCGCGTAGCGCGCGCTGGATCGGCGCGCCGGTCAGCGCAAAGAAAGCCACCAAGCCGAGCGAGTAGATGTCCATCGCAGGCGTCGCTCGCGCGTTGGGATCCCCCGCGTCCGGCCCGAGCCAACCCGGCGTGCCACCCCAACCGGGAGGTGGCGGTGAGGCGTTGCGCAGCAGGGTGACGCCGAAATCCGTGATGCGCACCCAGCTCGCGTTTTCGACGGCAATGAATACGTTCTCCGGTTTCAAGTCGCGGTGGACGAGGCCGGTCAGATGCGCTGCGTCGAGCGTGCGCGCACTCACGTCGAGCGCGGTCGCGACCTCGGCGGGCGTGAGCGGGCCACGCTGGCGTACGCGCGCGCCGAGCGACGGAAACGCGACGCGCTCGGCGACCGCGAAGGGCCGTCCGGAGTTGGCATCGATGCCGAAATCTTGCGCCCGTGCGACGCTCTCCGTGCCGAGCGACGCGGCCGCGCGCGCGGCCTGCTGCAGGGCGGACCAGAGCTCGGGTTTGCTCAACGCGCTCGGCCAAAAAGCCTTGAGCGCGAAGGTCTGCGTGCTGTGCATGTCGCGCACGCCGTAGACCTCGCCGGTCTCACCGCTGCCCAAGAATTCCTGAATCTGCCAGCGCCCCGACAGGATCGCGCCGGCCTTCAGTAACGGCTCGCTCACTGCTTGCCCTTCAAGCTTTGTAACGACTGCATCACTTGGGCGGCCTCTGACTCGGCGTCCGGCACGACCACGAACCCGACGCCCACGATCATTTCGTCCCCGGCGAGCTTGGCGTGAAAGGCGAGCAGCGTGCCTTCACCCTTGCCTTTGATCTGTGGATTGCTGCCGTGCGAGATGTTCTTGTTGATCTCCCACAGCGCGAGCGGCGCGCCGCCCGCATCGAGACTCGTCTGCGGCTTGCTCAAGCGATGCTTGAGCGAGTCCCACTTCACGTCCTCGATCGTCAGCTCGCCGGCGAGCTTCTCCATCGCGGCCAGCACGTCCTTGTCGTCGACCGCGTTGATCGCGACGGCGGCCAGCAGCGCCTTGCCGTCGGGTCCGATCGCAATCGAATGCTCGGGCAGTTTGGCGAAGACCCAGCCGGCAGGCGGCACGAGCCAAGCGCCGCGATTGCCGATCGCGAGGGCGCTGCCCGCAGCGGCGACGCAGTTGTCGGCGAGCGTTTCACACGTGCGCGTGGGCGGCGGCGGAGGCGCTGGCTGCGCAGCGGGTGGCGGCGCCATCGGTGGCGGCGCTGGGGCAGCCGCTACCGGCGCGGGCCGGTGGCAGCCGGAAAGTGCCAATAATAATGCGGTGGAGATCAGGAAATTTCGGCGCAAAGCCCCACCACCAAAGCACAAATGCCCGCGTCTGCCAAAGGCGCCTCAAGTTCCGCCCAGCTGATCGGCTTTGCGCAGATCTGGAAACAGCGCGCTCCAGACGAGGACGACCAAACAAGTCCCGATGCCGCCAATCACGACGGCGGGGACCGCGCCGAGCCAGGCCGCCGTCAGCCCCGATTCGAACTCGCCGAGCTCGTTCGACGCGCCGATGAAGACCAAGCTCACGGCCGACACGCGTCCGCGCATTTCATCGGGCGTGTTCAGGAGCACGAGCGTCTGTCGCACGAACACGCTCACCATGTCCGCGCCGCCCGCGATCAGCAACGCGCACAGCGAAAGCGTAAAATCGTGGGAGACGCCGAAGACGATCGTGGCGGCGCCGAACAGCGCGACGCAGCCGAGCATGACCGCGCCGGCGCGGCGGCGTAGCGGACGATAGGCCAGCGCGATGGCGATGATGATCGCCCCGGCCGCGGGCGCGCTGCGCAAGAGTCCGAGGCCGATCGGGCCGGTGTGCAGGATGTCGCGCGCGTAGACCGGCAAGAGCGCCACCGCGCCGCCGAGCAGCACCGCGAACAGATCGAGCGAGATCGCGCCGAGGATGATCGGGTTCTGCCAGACGTAACGCACCCCGGCTACGACGGCCCTCGCGTCGCGCGTCTGACGCGGCTGCGTGGGACGGCTGCGCATCAATATCAATACGAGGAGCGTCGCGAGCTCGAGCGCGATCGCTGCGACGTACACTCGCCCTGCTCCCGAATGTCCGTACAAGAGTCCGCCCGCCGCCGGTCCCACCACCACCGCTACTTGCCAAATCGACGAGCCCCAAGCGATCGCGTTTTGGAAGTGTTGCGTCGGTACCAGGTTCGGCATCAGCGCTTGTCCGGCGGGACCGGAGAACGCGCGCGAAGCCCCGATGAACACGAGCACCACGTAGATGGAAGCGACGCTCGCGCGGCCGGCGGACAGCCACAAACAGATCGAGGAGCCGGTCAATACGACGTGGCAGGCGATCAGGACCAGCCGCCGGTCGAAGCGATCCGCGACGCTGCCGGCGGCGAGCGAGAGCAGGAACGCCGGCAGAAACTGGGCGAGCCCGACGTAGCCGAGGTCGAGCGCGCGACCCGTCATGGCGTACACCTGCCAGGCGACCGCGACCCCCTGCATTTGCATGCCGATCGTCGAAAGCATGCGCCCGAGCTGGAACAAGAGGAAGTCGCGAGCTCTGAACGCGGCGAAGGGCTCGGGCGCTGGACGTTCATCGCCGTGCATGGGCGGGCCCAGCCTAGCCCGAAACATCGGCGCTGCTTGCCAAGGGGTTCGAGTTCGCGCTACGCCTCTCGTCGCCTTCGAAACCCCGCAAGGGGAGGTGGATCGTCCACCTTGGGAAGCCGGTGAAAGTCCGGCACGGAGCCGCCGCCGTAACCCTCGTTATTGTCCCGTGAGTCAAATCGAGCCTGACCTGTCGCCGCAAGCGACGGTCAGTCGAGCCACTGGCCGCAGAGGCTGGGAAGGCGACTCATGGGGAGGGAAGTCGGAAGACCGCTTCGAAGGCGCGTCGGATCACTCCGCGGGGTGACACGGCGCTGGTCAGGACAGATGGACGGAGCGCGAGCTCGCTCGGGAGCCAGAAAATGCGAAATTGGTTGGCGATAGGTCTTTTGTGCGCTGCTGCGTTCGGTAGCAGCGCGTGTAGCTCGGCTGGCGGTGCGCCGAGTGGCGTCACGCCGGATAGTGGCGTGTCGCCCGCCGACGCCGGCGCCTCTTGTCCTTCGCGCTTTGCCACGAGCGTCGTCTCGTTCGAACCCGGGCCGGCCGCCAAGGGCGACACGAGCCTCGCGCTCGGCCCGCCCAAAGGTGCCGGTGACACGCAGGGCTCGCTCGACGTGGTGACGCTCGGCAACGGCGGCTCGATCACGCTCGCGTTCGACCCGAGCTACATCGTGGACGCGTCGGGTCCGGACTTCATCGTGTTCGAGAATCCGTTCTACGTGAACGGCGATCCGACCATGGTGTTCGCGGAGCTCGCGACCGTCTCCGTGAGCGACGACGGTCAGAGCTTCACGGATTTTCCGTGCACGGCGACGGCGCCGCCGTACGGCAGTTGTGCCGGCTGGCATCCGGTGTACGCGAACGCCGACAGCAATCAGATCGACCCCACCGACCCGAACGTGGCGGGCGGCGATGCCTTCGACCTCGCGGACCTCGGGCTCGCTTCGGCGCACTTCGTGCGCATTACGGATCGCGTCGATCTGACGGGCACGGCGGGTCTGTTCGATCTCGATGCCGTGTCGATCATACACGCCGCGTGCCCATGAAATCCTGGCTCGCGCTCGGCTGGCTCGCCGCGCTCGCCTGCAGCCCGCCCGCTCCTGGGCTCTCGACCACGGGAACCAACGTCGCGCCCGGACCGTGTGGTCGCGGCTTGATCGTGCTGGAGTCGGACTATCAATCGAGCAACGTGGCCTTGCTCGGCTTCGACGGCAGTGTGCTGTCGGCATCGTTCGCGCGTTCGAGTGTGCGCGCCGGCGGTTACGGCGTGAGTTTGAGCGGCGACGTCGTCGCGCCGAGGTCTGCGCTGCCCGGCGCTGAGCTCGTGCTGATTGACCGTACGCCGAGCGGTGTCTTGTATTTCATCGACGTGGTGAGCGCGCAGCCGAGCTTCGACCTGAACGTGGACACCGGCTTTCGCTCGAACCCGCACGACTACCTCGCGCTCAGCCCGAACAAGGCGTACGTGACGCGCTACGACGCAAACCCCGAGCCCGGGCGAGAGCCGTGGGATGCCGGCAGCGACATCCTGATCATCGACCTGGCGGCGCGCGCGCCAACGGGACGCATCGATCTGTCGGCTGCTTTGAGCGGGGAGGACCCCAAGTACCTACCTCATCCGGATCGCATGCTCGCGCTCGGCGGGCGGGTGTTCGTGCTGCTCTCGGCGTACGCCAGCGACTACTCGAGCTCGGCCGAGTCCCGCTTGGTCGAGCTCGACCCGGGCACGGATCAGATCGCGAGCACGTTGGTACTGACCGGTCTCTATGGCTGCGACGCGCTGGCGCTCGCGCCGAACGCCGCGGAACTCGCCGTCGCGTGCACGGGCGATCAGCTGGCCCAGCTTCCGCCGGGTCCCGACGGCTCCGGGCTCGTGACGATTGACGTGACCGGTAGCCCTCGAGAAAAAAGCCGATTTCCCGCGAAAAGCTTGGGCGACGCGCCGCTCGGCTTCGGGCTCGACTACGTCGCGGACGGCGTCGTCCTGCTTTCGACGCTCGGCTACTTCGACGCGAACGGGCAACCCGCGCTGAGCGACTCGCTCTTTCGTTTGGACCTGAGCGCGAGTTCCGCGCA
Organism: Polyangiaceae bacterium; assembly: GCA_036496745.1. Lineage (GTDB taxonomy): Bacteria > Myxococcota_A > Polyangia > Polyangiales > Polyangiaceae > PMG-095. The sequence continues at coordinate 34,698 of DASXKQ010000110.1, read as the reverse complement.
ATCGCTCCGCGTAAGCTCTCCCTTTTCGCTCGGGGACGTGCGCTGCGCACCGGCTTGCGGCGCGTGCTTCGTGACAGACGCCAGCGAAAGCTCGGGCAGCGTCGTTCGCTATCCAATCACGGGTGCCGGCGCGCTCGGTGTGGCGCAGTCGATCACGCCGGAGACGAGCATCGGCTTGCCGGCTCGCTACTTGGGAGCCTTCTGAACGCCCGCCGAAGCGCGCGCGCCGCTCAGGGCGCCTTGGGGGCGAGTGGCACCGCGGGCGCGACCTTCGCCGCCGCCGGCGCGGGCTCGGCCCCGACAGCGGGCGCCGCAGTAGGAGCGGCGGTCGCGTCGGCCGCAGCGCTCGAGCGATCGCCTTCTGCGACTTCTGGATCGCGCAAGTCGGCTTCCGCCTCGGCGTCGCTACCACCGGCAGCGCGTGGTCGCTCTCCGGGTCCCGCGTAGTCGACCCAATAGGTGTCCGTGTCGCGCACGTCCAGATGCACGAAGCTCGAGCGCGGATAGTAGCCGACTCCGAGATCGTCCGACAGCGAGCGGAGATAGTCGCGCAGCGTCTCGTTCGAGACACCTGGGATGCTGAAATCGACGGCGCGGCTCAGCTTGTGACGCGAGTCTTCGAAGTAAGAGCGCGTGCGGTAGCCGCTCACGATCCTGAGGGGTTTCCCGAACTTTTCGCTGACTTTCGCGATCAGCTTGATGAGCTTTGCGTCCGTGCGTGGGCGGCTACCAGTCGCGTCGAACAGCTTAGACACCTCGTTGACGGCTTCGGGTGTCACGTTGCCCTTCTTGTCGAGCACGACGCCGCGGTAGTGCGCCGAGTACGTGAACAGTTCGACGTAACCCTTCTTGTGTAGCGGCGTGGCGTGCCGCGCTTCGCTCGCTTCCGCCTCGGCCTGCTCGGGTGTCGCGCCCGGGTTTGGGATGGTGAGCACTTGACCCGGACGCAGCTTCACTCGCCGAGCGAGGCCGTTGGCCGCACACAAGGCTTCGACCGAGACTCGATAACGTTTGGCTATCGACTCCAAGCGCTGACCCGCGGACACCTTGTGCGTGCGCAACGTGGGGCGGCTCTCGCTGCAATCCTCGCGCTCCTTGCCGGCTGACGTCGAGCAGTTGAGAGCGGCGTTCTTGACCGGCGCATCCGTCGGGTGTTGCGGCGGATACAGCTCGCGGGCGCGGCTGCCGTCGGGATCGTCGAGCCCGGGCACGACCAGCTTTTGCCCCGCTTTCAGACGCTCGCTCTTGCCGAGACCGTTGGCGTTGCGAAGCGCCTCGACCGTCACCTTGTAGCGCTTGGCGATCGACGCCAGCCGTTGGCCCGCGTACACGGTGTGAAACCGTTGCGGCTCACCCGCCTCGCGCGCTGCGAGCGAGGACGATGCGAGTGCGCACAACGCAAACGCCAGGACGGCACGTGCCCAAAAAATGCGCGAACGAGTCATAGGCTGCGGGTCGCCGACCAATACAGCGATCTTTGACCGGGGGGCCAAAAATCGCGCGTTGCCGGGGCGCTTTCATAGCGCAGATTGAACGCCGGTACGCTCGTCACACACTCACGAAAATATTTTTTCAGCTCGCAACCGGACCGCGTTTGGCACCGACTCCTTGACACCAAATTTGTCGGACCCGACTATCGCGCTACCCCCACCCGCACGGACCTCATCCCACGCGCATGGCAGAACGCTACTTTTTCCAGGCATGGCTGCTCGTCGCCACGGCGCTGACCGCCGGTTACGCGCGTGCCGAGCCCGCCAATACGCTGGAAACGGCGCGGCGCTTGTTCCACGAAGCGTCCGAGCTGGAGCAGAGCCAGGCCTGGAGCGCCGCGGCCGCCAAACTGCGCGAAGCGCTGGCGATCAAGGACACTCCCGGTCTGCGCTTTCATCTGGGTCACTGTGAGGAGCAGAGCGGCGAGCTGGTCGAGGCACAGCGCGACTACCTGCGCGCCACGGCCCTGATCCAGAGCGGAGCGAGTGCCCCTGACGTCGAAAAGTTGTTGCCCGATGCCAGCGCTGCCCTGAAGCGTCGCATTCCGACCTTGCTGATCGTGCCTCCCGCGGGGATGACCGACGCGCGTATCGAGGTCGACGGTGTGGCGGTCGATCCACTCGCTCACGATCCGTTGTCGCTGAATCCCACGAGTCACCGCGTGGTGGCGACCGCGTCATCCGGCCAGCGCGTGGAGCAGGTCTTCACCTTGGCCGAGGCCGAGCAGCGCGTGTTGCGCCTGGAACCACCGCCCGTGACGCCGCCACCGCCTTCGCCCGCAGCAGCACCGGCGGCGCCTATTTCCCAGCCAAAAACGCCCGTGAACGCGGCGCGCTCAAGCAGTGCTGCGCGGAGCTACCTGCTGCTCGGTGAGTCCGCGCTGACGCTGGTTGGGCTTGGTGTCGGCATTGGTTACGCGTTCGCGCGCTCGAGCGCGACGGACCGCGCGCTCGCCGCGCAGCACGCGGTTGCGAGCGCCGCGATGGGTAACAGCGGAGCATGCGCGACGCCGAGCGGACCGTTGGCGGGTTCGTGTCACGATTTCAGTGATGCCATCGACGCGCGCCAGCGCGACGGGACCATCGAAGTGATCGGTTTCGTCGGCGCGGGTGTGTCGGCGAGCGCGCTGGTGGCCACCTGGTTCTTGCTGGCGAAGCCTAACGCGCCCGAGCAGGCGGTTCGTTACACGCCTTGGCTGAGCAAGGACGCGTTCGGAGTGCGCGGCACGTTCTGAACGTCCACGTCCTCGACCACCTCCGCTTATTTGGTAACTAGCGATCAGCGAGCAAAGTATTGAGTCGCGCGCTTGTGGCCCTTGGTGCGCAGCGACTTTTGTGAGAACAGCTTCTTTACTGGCAAATTGAGCTCGCGCGTGCTGATGCCCATGCCCGACGCGATCTGTTCGATGCGTTGACCAGGATTGCCCTTCACGTAGTCGAGCAGCTTGCCGGTGAGCCTCTCGATCTCGCCTGGGTCGCGCTTCCGTCCCTTGCCGCGTTGACTGCCGCGCGTCGCGCGGCTTGCTCCGCCGCCACCGCCGAGAGCGTCGCGCACGGTCTCCATTGCCGACTCGCGAATCAGCGCACTCAGCTCTGCGGCGAAGGCTTCGACGCGGGCACGAATTTGATCAGTGACGGAGTATTTTGCCATGGGGCGCTCAATATTGCAGTCCGCAATGCGTTGTCAACGTTCGTACGATGCGTTGTGCGCGTTTGCAAAACGAAGAGTTTGAAGATCGCGATCACTCTGTTCGCGATGAAGCTCGTGTCACGTGCAGCGGCCAGCCACTCACAGGTTCGTGTCGCCGTGATACGCCTTGCGAGCGGCGCACACTACGGCTTGCCGCTCGCTCGCTCGCAAGTCGTCGCCGATCGTCACGCTGGGAGCAGGGAGCCAACGGGCCTGCAGGGCTCCCAGGCCAACACAACCGCGGAAAAACCGCGGGATTGTCACCCGGCGACCGCAGCCAGGCTCGGACGAAAAGCAGCAACGACTCGGGTCCGGTCGCATGAAGCGACGCGTGCGTAGGTTGCCGCGCCTATCGGTGAGCGATCCTCGTGTGGGGAAGGTGCCCCCTTCAGCGCGGGGATGGAGTGCGCCGCGAAATCAGCGATTGGCCTAAGCGCACGGGCGACCCACAGTGACGACAAGTGTGAGGAGCACGCTACCTAGCAGCCTTACTGTAACCAACGCGAGCGAATTGGGCTTCATCTTTGGTTGTCCCTTTTTGTTGCCCAGAGGCGAGCTGCATTCGAGGGTCTGGACCAGATGTTCTCCTTTACATGGAGAGGACGTGGGCGTTACTCTGAATCCCAATGTCCGATGGCGCATCGACGCCGACATCAGTTGAGGCCTTTCGCGACAGAGTCCGAAACGGCTGTCGGCGAGGGTCCGCCCATCCGAGCAAAGTTTGGATGCCATTCAGTTGTCCTGTCGACGTCGATGTCGAATCTCTTCTCTTGTTGGTGGAGAGTTGAAGAATGAAAAGTACCCTTTCTCGGTTTGCGGTCGGTCTGTGCGTCCTGGCGTCGGCCGCGGCCTGTAGCGGGAGCGACGGCAGCTCGTTGTTCAGTCCGCCGTCCGGTTCGAGCGGTGCCGGTGGGCTTGGCGCTGTGGGTGGTGCCCAAGGCTCCAGCGGCCACGCGGGCCAATCCAGCGCCGGAAGTAGCTCGGGTTCTGGCGGATCCGGGCAAGCGGGTGGTGCGGGAACTGGCACCGGTGGCTCTGGCACGGCTGGAGGAATGGGCGCAAATGGTGGGTCGAGCGGCGTAGCGGGCGGAGCGAGCGGTTCGGCCGGAGCAAGCGGTTCGGCCGGAGCAAGCGGTTCGGCCGGAGCAAGCGGTTCGGCCGGAGCAAGCGGTTCGGCCGGAGCGAGCGGTTCGGCCGGAGCGAGTGGCGGCGGCGGTGGCGCCGGTTCAGGTGGCGTTGCCGGGTCGAGCGGTTCGGCCGGAGCGAGCGGTTCGGCCGGAGCGAGTGGTTCGGCCGGAGCGAGTGGTTCGGCCGGAGCGAGTGGTTCGGCCGGAGCGAGTGGTTCGGCCGGGTCCAACACATCGGGAGGCGCGAGCGGCGCGAGCGGCTCAGCTGGTGCCGCGGGCATGGGCGGAGCTGGTGGGAAGGGCTGCACGAGCAGCGCGGATTGCGTGGCGACGTCCTACTGCTCGAAGACCATGTGTAACCAGGCCGGTAAGTGCGTCGATAGGCCGACGACCTGCAACGGCCAAATGACCGCGGTCGTTTGCGGTTGCGACGGGATCACCTACCTGAATGCGTGTCTCGCTCACGCGGATGGCGTCAGCACTCCGCAGCTCTCCATCGGCGGCGATGGGGGCTGCTCGCCGGCGTCGGCCGCCACGGTCACCTGCACGCAGGCGGATGACGAGGCGTGTACGAAGCACTCGGACGGTTCGCCACGTGTCGGTGGCAAGTGCGGCATGCTGGCCCCCATAGCAGACGTCACTTGTGCGGCGCCGACCGCCGTGTGCTGGGTCGTGCCCGCGTCGTGTCCTGGCCAGGACATGAACACCGAGGTCTCCTGCGCGAACGCGAAAGCCTGTGGGAGCGTGTGCGACGCGGTGACGACTCAAGCGCCGTACCGTCAGGGCGGCTGCGGCGTCGTCATGCCCTAAGCGCAGCCTTCTGAGCGGCGTTTCGATAAGCGATCCGGCCGCCTGACCGTGGCGCCTGGAATTGGCGCTCGATCACGCCTGTAATGCTACGATGCGGTCGTTGTCGTTGGCCGCGTTTGGCCGACCGACGCACCTGGTTTCGCGCCCGGTTTCCCTCCGAAAGACATGGCCCTACCTCGAACCGCGCTCGCGGGACGCTATCCGTTTGCGGGTCTGTTGAAGAGCAGCCAGGCGAACCCGCGCTGGGTCGCGACCGAGATGGAAGGCAAGCGACGCGTCGTGGCCGGCGTGGCCGACGCCGGGCGGCTGGCCATCTTGGACGCGGCTCGTGGCGTGAAGCACCGTCACCTCGCCGCGATCGTCGACGTGCTGCGGGACGTCGATCCGGCGGCCCTACCAGAGGGTGCGGCGCTGAGCGTTGGGGCGGGTGTAGTCGTCGCTGAATTCGTCCCGGGCAGCACGCTGCGCAGCGAACTGCTCAAGGGAGGCATGAATTCGGTCAAGGTCGTGGCGTGGCTTTTGCGCCTCGCGGACGCGGTGCAAGCGCTCCATGCGGCCGGCGCGGTTCACGGCGCGATCTCCCCGCGCAGCGTGATCGCGATTCCCGAGGGGCGTCCGATCGCGCCGGTTCTCTCGCAGGTGGTCGCCCCGCCGATCGGCCCGTTCTGCCCGCCGGAGCGCTTAAAAGGGGCTGCCGAGACCGCGCCGGACGACGTCTGGGCCCTGCACGCCGTTCTGTACACCGCTCTGACGCGCGAACTGCCGTACAACGCTCCGACCCGCGACGCGCTGCTCAAGCAAATGCTCGCTGGGCGGCCGAAGCCGCTCTCGGCTTTCGGCATCGACGAACCTGTCTTGCAGGAAATCCTGGATCGCGGCCTTTCCTACGAGAAGCGCGTACGGGTGACCGAGCTGCCGGAGCTCGTCCAGCTCCTTGATAGCTGGGAGCGCGATCCGCGGGCGATGCCCTCCAAGCGGCAAATTCCTCCGCGCCCGGCCACGCGCGGCCTGATGGACATCGTAGGCGGTACGGGCCTCGGCAAGGAGCGGGACGACGGGGTCGTCATTTACGATCGCGAGCTTCCGGACGACGAGGGCGCGGATCTGTCACCGAAGCCGAGCGAGCCGTCGCTGGCCCCACCCATGGTGGCCCCCGTGGCTGCGCCGCCGCCCGCCGCGGGCTCCTCGCCGAACGCGGCCCTGATCCCGACGGGCGCTCCTCCCGTGGTCTCTGCCACAGCGACGCCGATCGCGGCGAGTTCATCGCCCGTTGCGGCAGGACTCCCAGCGACGCCCAAGCGACCTTCGATCAATCCGTTCGAGCGCAAGCGCGCGATCTGGCCGCTGCTCTTGATTGCAGCGCTGGCCAGCGGTGGCCTGGTCTACCTCGCAGTCGCTCCGGACGCACCGCCCGCCAAGCCCAAGGTCGAAGCGCTGGCCCCGCCGCCCGTCGAAGCGCCCACGCAGCAGGTGGCGGAGCGACCCAAACGGAGCGCGGATGAAGAGCGCGACGCTTGCGTCGCTTCGTATTTCGAGGAGGGGGCGATCGACGGAAAGCCGCACTTCGAGTTTCTGTGCGCCGAGGAAGACTTTCGCAAGCCGACGAGCAAGCTGTTCGAGGTGGTGCATCCGGCGGCGACCAAACCCGAGGGCGGCGTCGCGGACGACTCGGGCGCCCCGGCAGACGTCGTGCACGTGGATGGCGGCGCGCGCGCTAGCTACGGTCTCGAATGGTACGAATTGCCCGCGGCAGCCATCATTCGCAAAAACTGCTGCCCCGGCGCAAGCGCACCCACGTTGCCGGAAACTGGAGGCTGGTGCGAACAGCTCGAGGGCGCCGTACGGCGCATCGCCGACAACAGCAGCAAGGCGGGCGATCTCGCGCCCGACGCGCGCACGTTCGACAAAGCGGTGACCTGCCTGTTCGCGAACAAGCTCGCGCGCCCCTACGACTACGACAAGCCGACGACCGACGCGAATCGCGCGGCATTTCAGCTGTTCTTGAGCCGCGCCGCGATCAGCGAAGCGCGCCGCTGAACTCGTCATGCACAGGCTCGTCGTGCTCGACGGCTACACGGTGAATCCCGGAGACAATCCGTGGACGCCGCTCTCCGCGCTGGGTGAGCTCGTGGTGTACGAGCGCAGCGCAGACCACGAGATCGTGCCGCGTGCGCTGGGCGCCACGGTCGTGCTCACCAACAAGACGCCGATCAACGCGGATACGTTGGCGGCTCTCGACGGACTACGGGGTGTCGCAGTGCTCGCAACCGGCGTCAACGTGGTCGATCTGCCGGCGGCGCGCGCGCGAGGCGTCGTCGTGTGCAACGTGCCCGCCTACAGCACGGCGAGCGTGGCCGAGCACGCGATCGCTCTCATGCTCGAGCTCTCTCATCGCGTCGGCCTGCACGACGCGTCCGTGCGTGCGGGAGACTGGCAGCGGTGTGCCGATTTCTCGTACACGAAAGCGCCGCTCGTCGAGCTCGCGGGCAAGCGTCTCGGTATCGTTGGCTACGGCGAGATTGGCCGGCGCGTCGCTGACGTAGCGCGCGCGTTTGGTATGATCGTATTCGCAGCCCAGCGCGCGCTGGGCGCAGCGAGCGCAACGGATGGTGTTCGGCGACTCGAACTCGAGCAGCTGTTTCGAGAATGCGACGTGCTCTCGCTCCATTGCCCGCTCACGCCGGAGACGGCGCGCCTCGTTTCGCGCGAACGACTTCGCTCGATGAAGCCGTCCGCTTTCTTGATCAACACCGCGCGCGGCGGTCTGATCGACGAAGCGGCGCTGGCAGAAGCGCTAAAAGCCGGGCAAATTGCCGGGGCGGCGCTGGACGTGCTCTCGAGCGAGCCACCCGGGGCGGATCATCCGCTGCTCGGTCTCGAGCGCTGCATCCTGACGCCTCACGTGGCCTGGACGAGCCTCGAGGCGCGGCGCCGGTTGCTCGAGATCACGGTCGAAAACGTGCGCGCTATCTTGTCGGGACGACCTGTGCACGTCGTTTGAGCGTGCGAGAATAGCCGCGAAGGCGAGCCAGTCATGTCGACCCACGCCAGCGCCGAGCTCGAGCCAGCCTCCGCGTACTTCGGATTTCGGACGCCGTGTCGCTATCGGCTCACGCGCTTCGTGTTCCTGCGCGCGCTCGGGGTGCTCTACTTTTTTTCCTTTCTGACGCTGGTCAATCAGTGGCGTCCGTTGCTCGGCTCGCACGGGCTGTTGCCGGTCGTCGAGTTCTTGGCGCACGTGCGAGCCGAGCTCGGTTCGACCGGAGCCGGGTTCTGGCGGCTCCCGTCGTTGTTCTGGTTCGGCTCCAGCGACGGATTTTTCATGGCCTGCGCCTGGCTGGGTCTCGCTCTTGCGCTGGTCGTGACGCTGGGCTTCGCGAACGCGCCGATCATGGCCGTGCTCTGGCTCCTGCATTTGTCGTTCGTGAAGGTAGGTCAGATCTTCTACGGATACGGCTGGGAGTCGTTGCTCGCCGAGACCGGTTTCCTCGCGATCTTCTTGGTCCCTGGTTGGTCGCCGCGACCGTTCGTCGAACCCGTGCCTTGGCCGGTGGTCGTGCTGCTGCGCTGGCTCACGTTCCGCGTGATGTTCGGCGCCGGCCTGATCAAGATCCGCGGCGACAGCTGTTGGTCGGATTTGACCTGCCTTTTTTACCATTTCGAGACTCAGCCGCTGCCGGGCCCGCTGAGCGCGGCGTTTCATCGCCTACCGCACCGTCTGCTCGAGGCTGGCGTGGTGTTCAATCACTTCGCCGAACTCGTGGCGCCGTTCGGCGTGTTCGGCCCGCGCCGCGTGCGGCTCGTGGCAGGGATCGTGATCATCGTGTTTCAGCTGACGCTGATCGCGAGCGGCAATCTCTCGTACCTGAATTGGCTGACTGTGGTGGTCGCGCTCTCGTGCTTCGACGACGGCGTTTTTCAATATTGCTTTCCCAAACGCTTTCGCCGCGCCGCTCCCGCCGAGCCGCTCCCGCGCGTACGGCGCAACCTGACCGTCGCGCTGTGCGTCTTGGTCGGCGTGCTCAGCATCAACCCCGTGGTCAATCTGCTATCGCCGCGACAGGCCATGAACGCGTCGTTCGATCCGTTCGATCTCGTCAACACCTATGGCGCGTTCGGCAGCGTGAATCGTGAGCGCGACGAGGTCGTATTGGAGGGGACCTGGGACACGGGTCCCGATGCCCATTGGCTCGAGCTCGAACTGCCCTGCAAGCCCGGAGACCCCGAGCGGAGACCGTGTGTCGTCGCGCCTTACCAATACAAGCTCGATTGGCAGCTATGGTTTGCAGCTTTCGAGCGTCCAGAGCAGCAGCCGTGGTTGATCCATTTGGTCTACAAGCTCCTGCGCGGCGATCACGAGATTGATGCGCTCTTCGCGCGCCAACCGTTTCACGAGCGAGCTCCGCTGCGCGTGCGCGCTCTCTACTACCGCTATGAATTCGCGCCCCACGCGAGCCGCGCGTACTGGCAGCGCGAGCTCTTGGGCGTCTATTTACGCCCGCTGTCGCTGGAGGACCCGTTCCTGCAGAGCTATTTGCGCCGCGCGGGCTGGGCGCGCTGAGCACTCACCCGCGCCTCAATCCAGACCGCCAATCAGGCAAGTCGCACGCGCCTGTGCGCAAGCGACGGCTCCCACGCCCATCACGGTTTGTCCGATCGAGCCGCCGCCAGAACCCATGCTCGAGCCGTAATATTGAGTGATGCAGGAGCAAGAGCTACTGCCGTTGCCGCTCGCGACGCAGGTAACTATCGTCAACGACGAGGAACACATTTGGGTGGTCTCGCAGGAGGAGTCGGCATCGACCTCCGACACCGAGCACTGCGACGGGGGCGGCGGTGGCGGTGGCGGTGGCGGTGGCGGCGGTGGCGGCGAACAAGTCGCGAGCAGGGATTGAAAGTAGCTGCAGGAGACGGTCGCGGTCTGCTGCGCCGAGTCGCAACTGCCCGCCGCCATCGAGAGCGCTGCCGCTGCGCAGTCGACGAACTGCAGATAATACGTGCTGCACATGCTCCCGTAGTAAGCGCTGCCCTGCACGCACTGGTCAAAGCAGGCTTGGCTGTTCGGATATTGCGCCGGGCAGAGAGGGACGAGGAATTTGCATGCGGTCATGCACGAGTCGACCAAGCTGCCGCCTGCGCCCGCGGATGCACCTACGCCAATGCTGCCCGCAATGCCGTACGAGCCGCCCGCGCCATAGACACTGCCGCCCGTGGCCCCGACGCCGTAGGTCGCTCCTGCGCCGTAGCTGACACCCGCCGCCCCGCCGTCGATATGGTAGACGATGCCGCCCGTCGCTCCCTCGCCGTAGCTCGCTCCTGCGCCGTAAGTCGCTCCCGCGCCGTAAGTCGCTCCCGCGCCGGCACTGGCGCCGCTGCCACCCATGGGGCTCGCGCCCTCATCGAGTATCGATCGGCCTCCACACGCGGCGAGCGCAGCGCCGGCGCTCAGCACCACCCAGCTGTAAGATCGCATGGCAGGAGCCTAGCATGGTGCACGTTATCCGCAGCAACTCGTCGGGCGCTTGTCGTCGCAGTGCTCGGACGCCAAAACCCGCCAAATTTGCTGGTGGCAGCGACTTTGGCAGCTCTGAATACTGATCCCGCATCCGTTGCTGTCGAAGTCATAGTTGTAGGTGCAGTTATCGGAGGCCGGCGCGTCGTCCGTGCCGTCGCAACACTTGGCGGGATCACACGTCGTGCATTCGCACATTTGGCTGTGCGTGATGCTCGAGCCCGGCTTCGGATGCCCTTGAATGATGCCCGCACTCGGCATGCCGGTCGCGGTCGGACCGGTCGCGCAGCTGCTCGCGATCAACGCTCCAAGCGTGAAGCCGACGACCGTGAAAGCACGCAGGACGGTTTGCGCGCAGATCCTGGCAAGCATAGCGATTCGACACGCCCGAGGGCGGAGCCATGGGTCAAGGGCTCGTCACGAACTCCGCCAAAGCGCCGAGCTTCTTTGCCCAATAGGCCTTCATTTGCTCGGCGGCACCCGGGCCTTCGATGCGGTGGTGTTGCACGGTGACTTGGGCTTTGCCCCCGCCTTTGTCGAGAAAATCGACGTCGATGCGACTCGTGCCCCGGCCCCAACGCGCGCGAATTAGCTTGGAAGCGGTGGCCTTGTGAATCGTGAAGCGATCGTCCGCGAGCCACTTGTTGCGCTCGCTCGGTTCGAGCCAGAGCTTGAACAGCTTGGCGAGCGGCACATCGAGCGTGCGCGAGACGCCGATCTGATAGCCGTCGGGCGCCTGATGTTGATCGCGCTTTCCGCGAGCCTGCTCATAGGCGACGGTCACCATCTGCTGCCACCAAGGGCCCACGCCGTGGCGCTGCGCGAGCACGGCGACGATCCCTTTGTGGTCCATTGTCTCGGCACCCGCGGCATCGAGCAGCGCAAACCACTCGGCCCAATTTTTACCGGTGCGGCGCGCGACGGCCTCGCTCGTGACGCCCACCGCTTGCTCGATCGGTCGGATCTTGGCGGGGCTGTCGAGCACGGGCTTGGCGGCGACCTTTGCCGGCGTCGAGTTTGCGGGAGTGGCTTTCGTGGGCGTGGCTTTCGCCGGCGCGGCTTTCGCGTTCGAGGCTTTGGCGTTTGCGACGATCTTCGGCGCGGCAATCTTCGCGGGACCCTTGCTAGGCACTGCGTTCACCGTGGCACTCTTTACAGTCGGCCTCTGTGCAGACTTGTGCGACTTCGGCTTAGCGGACGCTGGCGTTGCCTTCGGCGTCGCGTTTGCCCGCTTCGATTCGGTGGCCAACCGCGCCGGGCGACCTTTGCCAACCTTTGCCGCCGCCTTCGACGGCTCCGCAGAGGAGGCGCGCGTGCTTTTCGCGGTTTTGTTGGGCGCCCGCAGTGGGGCAGGAGCAGGGCGCTTGGCGTGGGTGCCGGATCTCATGAGCAGCGATTCGCGCGGTCTCGGAGGGCTTCCTCAGCGCGCGCGCAAGAATACTCGCGCGCCGTCGCCGTGTCACTGCTCTTGCCTCGCGCCCTCGTTTCTGGCCAGGCGACCCAGGTGGGGCTCGGCGCGGACGGAAAAAGCTATATTACTCGATCAATTGAGAACTCGCGTCTTGGCACCATTCGCGCTGGCCGTGGCGCTTTCGGCATGCATCGTGCCGGAAGCCGGCAAGCCGAGCTCGGACCCCGCGCGGCCGGACAAGCGCATCGTGTGGGACGGTGATCTGTACAGCGACTCCTTCGATCTCGGAAGGACGCGCGGCGGACCGCCACCGCGCCACGCGCAGCATTGGGTGCACTGTGCCGGCGACGGTTGTCGCGCGACGTTGGCCGTCACTTCGAACGGACGAGACGCGAGTCACGGGCTGGAATTTCACGGCGAGGGCTCGGGCTGGATGGGGTTCGGCTTTGCGTGGGCTGGCTACAACCGACAATGGGCGACGCTCGACGTAAGCCCCTTCGAGCATTTGAGCTTTTGGATGCGCGTTGCATTGCGCTCGGGCACGCTCGGAGATCTGAACGTTAGTCTGCACAATCCCGATCAAGGGTCGCAAGCCGGCTCCGCTCGCCTTTCCGAGTACGTGCCAGGCGATCTCGCCGATGGTCAGTGGCACCGCGTCCTCGTGCCACTGCGAGCACTCGCGGCGAGCGAGCCCAAACTCGATCTACGCCGCGTCTGGGATTTCGCGCTCGGCTCGGACGGTGGCGCGCGCTCGTTCGATATCTACCTGGACGAGCTGGCCTTCGAGGGCCGCGGCAAGTAACAGCGCTCGGTTCGCGGGCGTCGCGGTGGTAGGCTGCCGCCGCTTGAGCCCGCGCATCGACGCCCACGTGCACTTCTGGCGCTACTCCGCCGCGGAATACGGCTGGATCGACGATTCACTGGCCGCGCTGCGCCGAGACTTCATGCCTTCCCACGCGGCGGCTGAGCTGGCAGCGGTAGATATGGCCGGGCTGGTCGCCGTGCAGGCGCGCCAAACGCTGGACGAGACGGCGTGGTTGCTCGAACTCGCCGCCGATTCGAAGCTGATCGGCGGCGTGGTGGGCTGGGTCGAGCTGACGAATCCGCGTGTCGCCGACCAGCTCGATCGCTTCGGCGCGAAGCTCTGCGGCGTTCGTCACATCGTGCAGGCCGAGCCGGACGACCAGTTCCTATCGCGCGCGGATTTCAATCGCGGCGTCGACGCGTTGAAAACGCGCGAGCTCGCTTACGATATCTTGATCTTCCCGCGCCACTTGCCGGCCGCGATAGCGTTCGTCGATCGGCACCCCGCGCAGCGTTTCGTGCTCGACCATCTGGCAAAGCCACCGATCCGCGAGCAACTCTTGGAACCGTGGTGTGGCCAGCTCGTCGAGCTGGCGCGCCGCCCCAACGTGTGGCTGAAGCTTTCGGGTCTCGTCACGGAGGCTGACCCGCAGCGCGTGACCGCGGCGGCTTTGCGCCCGTACCTCGAGCTGGCGTTGGAGGCGTTCGGCCCGCGCCGCACGTTGTTCGGCTCCGATTATCCGGTGTGCACCGCGGTTGCGAGCTATCGCGACGTGTACCGCTTCATCGCGGATTTCGTGGCCACGCTGTCGGAGGCCGAACAAACCGCGATATTTGGCGGCAATGCCGCAGAATTCTACCGGCTCGACGAACGACTCGGCTCGTAGGCGCGAGCGATCGTGCGAGCCGCTTCGCGCAGTGGCTCGAGATGCGTCTGCGGCGCGGCGTTCTCCGAGCGGGGCAACAAGTACGACGTCGTCAATGCCGCGATCACGCGACCGTCGGGCAAGATCACCGGCACACCGATGTCGTGCACGCCCTGCACGCGCCCGCTCGGGGCGCTCTCGTAGCCGCGCTCGCGCACTACCCGGCACTCCTCGAGGAGTTGCGCTCGTTCGCGCGCAGCGAGCTCACGGCGCTCGGCGAAGGCCGTGAACTCTTCGGGGCCGAGACCAGCCAAGAGGATTCTGCCGGACACGGTGGCGAGCGGGTCCTGCGTTGCGCCGATGCGCAAGCTCAGCCGCACGATGCCGTGCCCCTCGACCTGCGCGACGAGCAGCAGCAGATCGTCGCTGAGCACCCCAAGGTGCACCGACTCGCTGGTTGCGTCCGTGAAACCATGCATGGCGGGCATGCTGCGGGCGACCAAGTCGCGGAACGGCGGGTGCGTCGTGGCGAGGCGAAACAGCTTGGTACTCAAACGATAGTGACCTTGAGCGTCGCGCACCAGGTACGCACGGCGCGTCAGGCGCGCCACGGTGCGCTGCACTTCCGAGACCGTGCGGCCCGAGGCGCGCGCGATCTGCGTGAGCGACAAAGCATCGGCAGAGATCGCCATTTGCTCGAGCACGTCGAGTCCGCGGTCGAGGGCGGGCACGTCACTTCGGGATTTTTCGCTCGGACTCTTCATGCTTCTTCTAAGAGGTTGTTGCGTCGCACGCAGGCGCGCTCATGCGATGCGCGTCTCTTTCACGACTTGCTCACGGATCTTGAGCCCCACGCCGGGCGCGTCCGTCAGCGGGTAGTAGCCGTCCTTGACATAGATGGGTTCCTCCCAAATGTCGGCGATCGACTCGTAGCAATTTTCGACCATCATTACTGCGGGGGTGGCGGCCGCCAATTGCACGTGGAGGGTATGCTGAACGTTCGTGTGCGGAATCACCGGCAGATTCGCCGCGCTGGCGAGCGCCGCTACCTCCAGCCACTCGTCGATGCCGAGCAGCTTCGTGGCGTCCGCTTGCACGACGTGGACGGCTCCGGCGTCGATGAAGTCGCGAAACGCGTACTTCGTGTACACGGTCTCGCCGAGCGCGATCGGCACCGAGATCGCGCGCGCGAGCGCGGCGTGGCTCTTGACGTCGAACGGGTGCATCGGCTCCTCGAGCCAAAACACTTCGTGCTCCTCGAGCCGCTTGCCCCAGTATTGCGCCGTGCCGAGTGACCAGGCGCAGTTGACGTCGGTCATCAGCCGGATTTTCGGGCCGATCGCCTTCCGCACGGCCTTCACGCGCGCGAGATCCTCGCTCGGGTCTGGACGGCCGAGCTTCACCTTGACCGCGTCGAAGCCGCGCTCGACTAGGCGCGTCGC
Organism: Polyangiaceae bacterium; assembly: GCA_036496745.1. Classification (GTDB taxonomy): domain Bacteria; phylum Myxococcota_A; class Polyangia; order Polyangiales; family Polyangiaceae; genus PMG-095. The sequence continues at coordinate 19,546 of DASXKQ010000110.1, read as the reverse complement.
GTCCCGGATCAGGTCTTCCTCACTCCAGCTGAGCCAGCCGCCGTCGGTACTGTAGGCTTTGACGCGTTCGCGGCACGCGCCGAGATAGCGCCAGAGCGGCTGCTTCACCGCGCGGCAGGCGATGTCCCACAGCGCGAACTCGACTGCGGCGAGCCCGACCGCCGTCGTCCCCACGCGACCGACGAAGTGATTCGAGTAGTAGCAGCGGCGGACGAGCTCCTTGCGCAGCGCCGGGTCTTCACCCTTGAGCAGCGGCGCATAGTTTTCGTCCACCGCAACTTGGGCGGCGCGTAGGCCCGTGGTGTAGCTCCAGTTCATGCCGTAGCCGGTGATGCCCGCGTCAGTCTCCAGCACCACTTGCAGGAACTCGACCGATTCGACCTTGGACTGCGAGTCGGTGATCGTGCGTTGCTTGAGCGGCACGCGCAGGAGCTGAGTCGTGACTTTGCTGATCTTCATTGTTTTTTTGACTCGAAAATGCTTCAGCGGACGGTGACTCCACCGTCGATTGGAAACGCGCCGCCCGTTACGAAAGAAGCCTCGTCGGAGCACAAATACAGGCCAAATTGCGCCACCTCCTCGGGCGTGCCCATGCGCCCGATCGGTTGATACGCGGCGAGCTCCGCGAACTTTTCGCGCTCGCGGCCCGGATAGTTCTTGGCTACGAACTGATCGACGAACGGCGTGTGGATACGCGCCGGACACAAGCAGTTGCAGCGGATCTTACCCATGTAGTCGAGCGCGATCGAGCGCGTCATGGTCAACACGGCGCCTTTGGTCATGGCGTAGGCAAAGCGATCTTCGAGCGCAATCAAGGATGCGATCGAGGCCATGTTCAAGATAATGCCGCCGCCCCGTTCGAGCATCGCAGGCACCGCCGCCCGCGAGCACAAAAAGGTCCCCTTCACGTTCACCCGATATAGGCGGTCGAAGTCCGCTTCGGACGTGGACAGCAAGGTGCCCACGTGCGCGATGCCCGCGCTGTTCACCAAGATGTCGACGCGCCCGAGCTCAGCGAGCCCGCGTTCGAACGCGCTCTTGACCGAGGCGGCGTCGGCCACGTCGAGCGCAAGTGCCGTCGCGCGCGCACCGGCCGTGCGGATCTGTTCCGCGCATTCTTCGGCGGCTTGCGCGTTCAGATCCAGGGCGAGCACGTGAGCGCCCTGCTTGGCGAACAGCTCCGCCATGCTGCGCCCAATGCCGGAGCCAGCTCCAGTGATCCACGCGGTTTTTCCTGAAAGCTCGAACATCTCGTTACCGTATGTGATAATACTTATCACAGCGGATGCCGCCCGTCAGCGATCTCGAGCAAGCCTGGCCACGGCCGAGCGCCCCGCGCAAAGTGGTCTTGATCGGCGCGGGCGGCATCGTCGAGAACGCGCATTTGCCGGCGTACGGCGCGATCGGCATTCCCGTGCGCGGCCTGTTCGATCTCGACGGGGCGCGCGCTGCCGCCGTGGCGGCGCGCTTCGGGGTCGAGCGCATTTACGGCTCGCTGGCGGAGGCCGTGGCGGAACCCGGCGCGCTGTTCGACGTCGCGGTTCCGGCGCGCGCCGTGCCGTCGGTGATCGCCGCGCTGCCCGAAGGCTGCGCAGTGCTGATCCAAAAGCCGATGGGCGAGACGCTCGCGCAGGCCCGACAGATCGCCGCGCTGTGCGAAGAGCGCCAACTGACCGCGGCGGTGAATTTTCAACTGCGATTTAGTCCCAACATGCTCGCGCTGGCCGCCGCCATTCGCCGTGGGCTACTCGGTGAGCTCGTGGACGTCGAGGTGCGCGTCAACACGTACACGCCCTGGCAGCTGTGGCCGTTCTTGAAGGGGCTCGCGCGGCACGAGATTCTATATCACTCGATTCACTACTTGGATCTGATCCGCTCACTGCTCGGCGAGCCGCGCGGCGTGCTGTGCAAAGTACTGCGCCACCCTTCACTCCCCGACTACGCGGACACGCGCAGCGCGACGATTCTCGACTACGGCGAGCGGTGTCGCGTGCTGGTCTCGGTCAATCACGCCCATGACTACGGCCCCGAGCACGCGATGTCCGAGCTCAAGTTGGAGGGCACCGAGGGCGCCGCGGTCGCGCGGATGGGGGTGAACCTCGACTATCCGCGTGGCCTACCCGACTCGCTCGAACTGGCCAAGCGCGGGGGCCGCTTCGAGAGCGTCGCCTTGCGTGGCTCTTGGTTTCCGTGTGCCTTCGAAGGCACGATCTCGAACTTGCAGCGCTTCGTCGCCGGTGAGGACGACGAGCTTTGCACGCGTACCGCGGACGCGCTTAAAACCATGGCGCTCGTCGAGGCCTGCTATGAGAGCAGCGCCGCGGGTGGCACTCGGATTTCCGACGGTTGAGCTGGTACTCGCCCTAGCGATCCGCGATTCGCTGCATGACGCTGACGTGCGGGCTCTTGGGGTAGCGCGTTAGGAACGCGCGTGCGAGTTGCGTGGCTTGCGTGTGATCACCGCGCAGATCGATGGCTTCGATGCGAAGCACGGACGCTTCTTGGCCGAAGCTGCCGCGCGGGTATTGCACTGCGTAGCTGTCGAGCGCCTGCGACGCGCTGACGGCGTTGCCCGAAGAGATCGCCTTGCGAGCTTGCTCGATGAGCAGGATTTGCCCCGCCAGATCCGGATCCTCCGCTTTTGCGGACGCGCCGCGCGCGGCCGCCGGAGCTTTATCGGCGCTGGGTTCGGCGGCCAGATCGTCGGCCTGAATCACAGGTGGTGCAGGGTCCGCGGCGAGCGGAGCCGGCACGGGCTCCGGCGCTGCCACGACCGGAGGCGTCGCGACGTGAGTCAGCGTGACGGGCAACGGTGTGGGTGCGTGCGGAGCCCGCACGAACAGCACAGCTGCGACAGCGCCTGCGACCGCGGCTCCCCCGACGGCTACCTTGGCGAAAGCGCGCCAAGATGATTTCAGCGCAGGCTGGATCGCGGCCGGTACGGCAACGATCGGCGCCAGGCCGAGCGCGAGTCGAACGCGCGCGCGTTGGTCCGCCGAAGGATGCTCGTTACTCACGGCATTCATCAGCAGCTTCTCGAGGGGAGTGGGTTGGTCGGGCGCGACCAATTTCAGATCGCTCATGGCTTCATTCCAGGTTGCAGGTTGGATTCAGTGGCAGCTACGGCAGTGCGGAAGGCTTCACGGGCGCGGCGCAAGCGGGACGCCGCGGTCCCGACGGGAATTTCGACGAGCGAGGCGACCTCCGGCATGGTCATGCCTTCGAGCTCGGACAAGATGAACACGGTGCGCAGGTCCAGCGCCATGCCGGTCAAGATGCGATCCATCAGCGCGATCGCGCGCCGCTGATCGGCGAGGTCTTCCGGACGCTGCACTTGAGAGCGACGGAAATCCATGTCCTCTTCCAACACCCAACGGCGATCGCTCCGTGATTGGGAGCGAGCGACGCGCAACGCGGTACCGAACAGGAACGCCCGTTCGCTCCCGACCTTGATGTCGGCTAGGCGTTCCGCTGCGACCAGAAACACGTGTTGTGCGGCGTCATCCGCGCTACCTGCGCTCAAACCGAGACGGCGCACGAGTCTCCAAATGAAGTCGTGATGCTCGTTGAACATCCGCTCCAGGCGGGCGCGTGACGCCTCGCTCGGTGCGGTCTCAATCGGCTCGGATGCCACGAGTTCGAGCATATCGTGTAATGCCCCGCCATTCCCGTTCGATCACGGCAAGAGTATTGCCAAACCAACGGAACCCTTGCCGTATACAAGGGGAGTGGTGAAAAAACTGTCGGGAAGGAACACGAACTCGTCGCGAACCAGGGGGTGACCTACGCCGCCTTCGACAATGATCTCCAGGACTTCACCCAGTTCGAGCGATGCCTGAGCCGAGGCGCCGACACCTGCATACAAAACAGTATGCTGGCGCGCTGCTTGTGTATGGGTTCCCCACGCCACGAGCCCGCCGGTGTCAGAAAATAGACACGGCCTGAGCTCTCCCACCTGCGCGAGAGCGACACGGAGGGGACACACTGAAACCGTTCCCACACTCAAAGAAAAGTTGGCGTCGCCCTGGGGCTGCTCCGAAACCGAGGTGCGGTAGTACGAGAAGGTCGCGCGAACCAGCGGAGAAAACCAATGTTTCGGCTGCCAGGCGGCCCCAGCAAAGAGCGAGCCTCCGAGTGCAGGCTGAGGAAACGAAGCAAAAAGGGAGCTCAGCTCAGCGCCGACCGCGTATTCCCACTCGGGTTCAGGCGGCTCCCTGGGCATTTTTTTCGGCTGACCCGTGAGGTCCGGCTTTTTCTTGGGAGCTGATTTCGTCACCTGGGGCTTGGGCGGCGACTCGGGTGGGCGAGCCGGCTGCTCAGGGGGTCCGCTAGCAAGCGCCTCTGGATCGAGCGACACCGTCGCGATGAGCGCGAGGCCATCGACGGCTTCACGACATGTGGGCGCGTTGAGGCTGCGTACGCGGGTCGTGCCGTCCGGTTCGACCAAGCGCAGCTTGCCGACGACCTTGTCGGGGCTCGCGCTGATCACCACGCTCAGTTGCTTGAGCGCCGATCCATCGCTCACGAAACGCACGCGGGCCGAGCGCCGCTGCACTTGTTCGATAAAGTCGTCTTCCTTGGGACACTCGGGCGGCGCTTGGTAGACGAGACCGGTCGTCAGCTCGCTGGTCTTGGGCGCTTGAGTGGTTGTCTCTTGCGCGCATGCCGAACGTTCGGCCAGCGTCGTGCACGCGAGACTCACCAGCGTGAAACTCAACGCGAGCGCGTGCGACGTGGATCGAGATCTTGCCAAGGTCCGCCGCTATGCGGCCCTCAGCCGCTAAGCTTGCGGCATTAGAGCGACTTTCGCCGCTCGGCGACAGAAAAAAGAGTCTTTACTCACTCCTCGATCCGCAAGTTTCGAGTCGCGCGCACGATTTTTCGAGCGAGGACGGCGCTGGGCTCAGTGGCTGGCGAGCGCTCGCGCCGCCACGTCGCGATAGCGCCCGTGCGGGAACCTGCCGAGGTAGCGCCGCGCGTAGTCGGCGGCGCGCGGATCGTGCTTGGCCGACGCGGCCTCGATCGACAAAGCCAGCGCGTCTTCCGAGAGCTGACCTTTGGGGTGAGTTTGCAGGTAATCGTCGAGCAAGGTTTGGGCGCGGGAAGGATCGCGGTCCGTGCGCAGCGCTTGAATGGCCTGCACGACGTCCGTCGGATCTTCACTGCCTGGACGTGGATGGGCGGTGCGATGTGCTGCCTTCGCCGGTGCCGAACTGTTGAGCGCGACCGAGTCAGTCTTCACGGGCTCGGACGGCGTGGCGTCGGATGCAGCGGCTTCTGGCGCTGTGGGCGCAGCTGCCGGTCCCAGCACCGGCGCGAGTGCCGGGCGCGGCGCAAGCGCGGCAAGCGCTGCCGGAGTCTCGTTGACGGGCGCGACATGTGGCCAGAGCTTGTGATTGATCAGGCCTTTGCTCAACGCGGCCGCGGCGGTGCCACTCACGAGCAGCACCGCGACCACGGCTGGCCTCAACCAAAAGGCCAGGCGCCGACCCTCGCCCCGCTCGATGCGCACGAGAATGCGCCGCTTGCGGAACGGATCGGCGCTCGGCAGCTCGGCCGCCTCGAACAGTTCCGCGAGGCGCTCTTCGGGCGCGTCCGAAGCGTGTTCCAATAGGCGCTTCACGCTTCCACCCGGCGCGCGTCGCGCTGTTCGACCCGAGTCAGTTGAGCCTTCAGCTTCTTGCGCGCCTTGTGAATGCGGGCCCAGACCGTGTTGATGGGGACGCACTGAATCTGCGCGATGTCCTCGCCGCTGTAGCCGTCGATTTCGAACAGAACCAAAGCCGCACGCTCCGACTCGTTCAGCCGCAGCAGGAGTCGCTCGAGCAGCTCCTTGCGCTCTTTGGTTTCGAGCGAATCAATCGGACCAGCGCCGCCCTTGGTCAGGCTGTCGGAGAGCGGCACGCTGCCGAACAAGAGATGGCGAACCCACAAGAGCCGCCGAAAATCCCGCACGCGGTGGCGCGCAATTTGATAGAGCCAGCCGGGCAGGTTTTGGCCGTCGAAGTCCGACAAGCGCCGGTGAACGACGACGAACACGTCCTGCACGAGATCTTCGCGATCCGCTTCGGGCCCGCCCATCGCGCGAATCCAGCGTGAGACCTCGTCGAACCAGCGCTCGTAGATCGCGCGAAATTCGAGCGACGCGGGCGCCGTCTGCGGCGCCGCGATCGGCGCGGGCACACACCACTCGTCCACGCGAAGTGGGCTCGTAGTCATCGACTTCTTTAGGGATGCTTTCAGGTGGACCTTCCCCAAAAAGTATCAACGGGCTGCACTGCTAGTTTTCGCTCGGAAAGTGCCTGGGCAGAGTATCCTAATTCCGCTCAGGGTGCCATGGCCGCCACGCGAAGGTTCGTCGACTGTTGCGGGTTTGCAGCCGTATTCACTGGCCTTTTCTGGGCGGCGACGGCGCGCGCCCAAGACGCCGAGCCGACCCACTTCACCTTCGGCGGCGGGCACTGCCCCGAGCCAATCGCCGTCGAGCAAGAAGTTTTTCGCCTGACGCCGCCTGATCGCCATCGACTATTCGAAGAGGGCGTTCGTGTAGAGCTCGAGGATCTCGAGCAGGCTTATCGCGTTACGGTGATCAAGGAGGGCGTATCCGTAACCAAGGAGTACGCCGATCCAGGCAGAGACTGCGACGGGCGAGCGCGCTTTGCGGCCGTGTTCGCCGTGCTCACCGTGATGCCGCCGGAGCTCGGGCAAGAGCAAGCGCCAGAACCGGAGCCCGCGCCGCCGCCACCGCCCGCGCCGCCGCCGCCGCCCGCGCCGCCACCGCCGGCTCCCGCCGCAGCGGTCGCGAGCATGCGGCCCCCGCTCGCGCGTGTCGAGTTGTCGGGCTTGCTCGCGTGGGCACCCGCCGTGCAGGGGACTCCATCGATCGTGAGCTACGGCGCCGAACTTCGCGTCGTGCTCGGACGTGATTGGCTCGCGGGCACGCTCGGTATCGGCTACACGCCGAATAGCTCGTTTTCGCTGGGTGACGTGCGCGCGCGCGTGACGCGCTTGCCGAGCAGCGCCGGGCTCCGTGCGCGAGCTGCGCTGGCTGGTCTCGACTTGGCGGTGGACGTCGGTGCGTTGCTCACGCTCGAGCGCGTCGAGGCGACGAACCTACTCGTGTCACGGCAGGCCACGCGCGTCGAGCCGGGTGTGCGCGCGGCGGCGCTGCTCGGTCGTCACGTGACGCGAGAATTCTCGGTCTTTGCCGGCGCGTTCACGTGGATCGTGCCGGCGCCGAGCGACCTGTACGCGTTACCTGCCGGTGATCTAGGCAAGATGCCGTACGCGTGGATCGGCGCCGACGTGGGCGCGGAGTTGTCGCTATGACGAGGCTGACGCAAGGGCTGTGTGTCGTGTGCGCCGTCAGCGGCGCGGCCTGCGGACCACGCATGGATCTCGGGAGCAACGTGCTGTGGTCGAGCGATCTCGAGACGGGAGATCTGTCGGAGTGGACCGCGGCGCCGGGAGGCGGTCCCGTCCCCGATCCGGCGGGCGGTTTGATTGAGGTGGTGGCCGGCCTCTCGCACAGCGGAACGCACGCCATCAAGCTGACGAACTCTGCGAACATGGAGACGGACGGTCCCGGCGTGTACCGCGAACTCGTGGGGCCGCCGGAGCTCTACTACAGCGTTTGGTACTACCTGCCCGTCGCGAACACGACCATCACGCAGTGGACCATCCAGAAGTTTCGCAATCGTACTGCGGATCCAACCGTGCTGAGCGAGAATTTGGATCTGGATCTACGCACATTGCCCGGCGGACAAGTGGTGCTGTACGTATTCAGTCACGACCCCGCTTACCTGCAAGCGCCACTAGCGGATCCGGTGCCATTCGTACCGGTTGCGCGCTGGTTTCAAATCGAAACTCTGTATCGTCCGGCGAGCGATCTGAGCGGCAAGCTAGTCGTCTATTTGGACGGTAAGCTCGTCTATGATCTGGAGAATCGCCGCACCACCGGCGGTGACGACATCGTGTGGACGCCGTGTAACGTCGGGACCGATATCGAGCCGATGCCCGCCGTGCTGTACCTCGACGACGCGGCGATCAGCCTGTCGCGCGTCGGCCCGCAAGGTGTAACCAAGTGAACGAAGCGCGCAGGGACCCACACGCTTCCCTCAATTGTTTTCTGGAAAACCTAACTCGCTGAAGCTCCCGTTCGGGTCGTGGCGCTCCGCTGTTTCCAGCGACCAAGCGCCTTGACGCCGCAGCGGTTGCGCCCGCAAATGGCTGCATGTTGAGCCGCCGAGATCTCGGCGTCGCCGTGTTGAGCGCCCTGGCCGTGCTGGCTGGGCGATCCATGTTCGACGCGCATGCCGCCCACGCCGCGTCAGCGAGTAGCGCGGCGCTGCCCGCTCCTGCCTCGAAGCCAGCCATGCGTTCGCGCATCTTCGATTCACCCAAGATCAAGGCGGAGCCCACCCCGTACGGTGGACGTCGTGAAGTGTTCGATGCGCCGACCGCGACGCTCGAGCGATTTGCGTCGCACATCACCACCCTCAACGCAGGCCAGGCCCCGCACCCGGCGCACAAGCACCCCGAGGAGGAGCTGATGATTCTCAAGGAAGGCACACTCGAGGTCACGTTGAACGGGCAAGCCACGCGCGTCGAGGCCGGCGGCATGATCTTCTGCGCGTCCAACGAGATGCACGGCCTGCGCAACGTCGGCACGACGCCCGCGACTTACTATGTGGTCAAGTGGTTTCCCCACGACCTGCCCAAGTCGAACTAGCGCTATCTAGACACGTTTTAGTTCGGCGCGACCGGACTGCTCGACGGCGCGCGCGCTGGCATGTTGTCCGGGATGCCGTCGCCGAGCGTCGCGTCGTTGCCGAGCGCTGAGCGATCGAAGGCGCGATCACCGCCGCTCTCGTCGAACGTGAACGCGCCGACGACCCCGGGCTCGCTCGGCGAAAATGTGCCCTGGGCCTCGCTGGCAATGTCGGCCGGGGTTCGCAGTACGGCGCGAATGCGCACGTCGTCGAGCGAGCCGCTGTACAGATCGCGGCTACCGTCGAGCGTGCCGAACCAGGTCGTGGTCGGCGTGCGTTTGTCGGGCAGGGTCAGGCTGCTCCCAACCGGCGCGCCGTCCACGTAGACGGCGTTGGTGATGCCGTCGAAGGTGTACGCCACGTGATGCCAGGCATTGGCGGTGATCGGCGCCGTCGCTAGATCGCCGCCGCCGTAGACGCGCCAGGCGCCGACCGTGCCGTTTCGTACACCGAGCTCGACGCCGCTGTCGAAATCCTTGCGCAGCGTGAGCATGGCTTGTTGAGTCATGACGTCCTTGGCGTTGAACCATAAGGACAGTGTTTGCGGTGAGCGCCCGTCCGGAAATTGAGCGTTGCCGGCGGTCACGTAGTCGCTCGAGCCGTTGAAAACGAGCGCGTAATCGAAGCCGGAGTCACGCGCGAACGGGGGAGGACTGCCGACCGCGGCGCCCGAGCTGCTGCACGCGCTTAGCGCGACGAGCCAGAGGACGATACGCGGGGGAGTCACGGGTTTACATCATGTGGCGGCGTGGGAGCCTGAGCAAGCACACGAGCTCGGCGCTCTTGCCCGAATTTTGAATTTTCGCCGGGATCAAGCCGTAGTGTCAGACGCTGCGTGGTCGTGGTCTACTCAGGGCATCTTGCCGGCACCCGAGAGAGCACGCGCCGATCAGGCGGAGTCTGTGGCTGAGCCCCGGAGCGATCTGGCCAGCAGACCGACGGCCGTCGCGCGCCAGCCGGTGCAGCGCGCTTTCCAACGCGGGCGCGAGAAGCCGCGCGGCGTCGTTTGGTTCGGAGTGACCTCGTTTTGGGGGCACTTGCGGCATTTCTTGGCGGCCGCGATCGCGACGGAGGACGTCGATTCCCGAGACTGGATGACCGCCGACGAACCCGCAGAGCTGCTGACGCGGGTGGCCACGGCGCTCGAGGCCGACGGCACGGGCACCACGCTCAGCGAGATCCTCGAGCGCGATCTGTGGCTCGACTTCATCGCAGATACGGGCGACGACGTGGCCGTCAGTCGCGCCGTCGCGCGCTTGATGTTCTGCGCGTACGAGCTACCGGATCCGGACGTGCCCGGGAGCCACTTGTACGCACCGCGCGGGGAGCTCTTGCTGTTCGGCGGCGACACGGCGTATCCAGTTGCCACGGCGCAAGAGATTACCAATCGCGTGATTGTGCCGTTCAACCAAGTGCTCGAAAGTTTGCCGGCCGATGAGCGGCCGCGCGTGCTGCTCGGTATCCCCGGCAATCACGACTGGTATGACGGACTCGACGGCTTCGCGCGCATGTTTCGTCGCAACGTCGGCGATGAAGCGCCGCGCGGCAGCGTGATCGGCGTTTCGCAACGGATGCTCGAACGGTACGCGGAGTGGGCGCGCGAGTTCGTGCGTGGCGGCAGGATAGAAAAGCCAGCGGCGCTCACGCTCAGGAACTATCGCGCGGTGCAGGGGGCGAGCTACTTCGTGTTGCCAATTGCGCCGGGGCTACACGTGCTCGCGGTCGACCGCCAGCTGCGCAATCTCGACACGCGCCAGACGCACTTCATGCGAGAATGGCTGCTCGCGCACCCAGACGTCTGTCCCTGGGTGATGTTGCCCGATCCCGTGTTTGCCTTCGGCGAGCCGAGTGAAACCGGCACCGCGATGATCGAACAGCTCGGGCTCGATTGGGAGACCCGACCCCACCTGGTGCTCTCGGGTGACGTGCATCACTACGAGCGGCTGCGACACGGCGCGGCGCTGCACGTCACCGCGGGCGGCGGTGGAGCGTTCCTGCACCCGGCGACGATGGCAGGCGGGGACCGACTCGTGCCGGAGGTGGAATGGCCGAATGCCGAGCAGAGCCGCGCTCTGCTCGGCGACGTGCCGTGGAAGATCATGCGTGGTGGTTCGGGTTTTCTGCCGCATCTGATCCTGGCGGTGCTGTTCATGCCGGCCATGAGCATGGGCATGCGGACGTTCGCGCGCCTGGGCGTGATCTTGTCCGCGCCGATCGCGATCACGCTGATCACGACCCTGATCTACGCCCTGATCGGCGGCATGCGCCGGCGCGGGCGCGCCGTGCTCGGGCTCGCGTTCTGCGCGGGCATCCTGACGGCGCTGATCCCCGTGCTCTCGTCGTTCGCGCTCACGCGCATCATGTGGCGCGCGCACCTGACTCCCTCGGTGTGGCTAGTGGCGGCGTTCACGTTTGTGGTGGCTGTGTTTGCTGGGGCCTTCGTGTTCGGCGCGTATCTTGCGCTCCTCACGCGTCTCGGGTTCGAGCACACGCAAGCGTTCACGGCCCTCGATCACCCCGGCTTCAAGCATTTTCTCAGGATCCGTGTGCGCGCGGACGGCGGCGCGGTCGACATCTGGTGTCTCGGCTTGCGCGATCCGCTCGCGCCCGGTGCCGAGCCGGAGCTCGTGGACTTCGTGCGCTTCAGTCCGCGAGCTCAGACGCGCTAGTCGTCGTCGTTGATCAAATCGAGCGCATTGGCGGTGTCGGCGGCTTCACGCATCGCCAAGAAGGCGCCGCGCGGGAGCTGCGCGGTTTTGCGGATCTCCGCGCCGTCTTTCAGGCCCACCCAAATCGGTGGGCGACCGCCGCGCGACTCGCAATAGAGCACCAGATAGTGCGGCCGTCCGCGCGGGCTCGCCCACAAGTCGAACGCGAAGGCCTCGTCGTGTTTGTAGAAGGGTTCGAGCGCCGTGCGCGCGTCGTCGAGCGCCTTGCCTTCGACCTTGCCGTCGCCCGGGATGCTCTTTTCCTTGTACAGCTCGCGCCAGGCGGCGCTGAGCGCGGCGAACAGCGCCGTGCGCGCGTGCTTTCGGTCGGCTTTCGTGCGCTGCACGACGCGTTGTCGCGTCAGATACGACACGATCGGATCACGATGCGAGACGATGCGCGCGATGGCAAAACCACTAGACACCAAGCCCACCAGCAGCACCGCGAGCAGGCGGCCGCGGCGGAAGCTCGAGTGGTACCAGACGACGGTCGTCGCGATCGGCATCAAGAGCGAGAGCACGACCAGAGTCTCGACGCCCAGCGACAGTCCGAGCGCCGGCAGAAACTCGCGCAAGCCGAGCTCGGGCAGATAGCTCGAGTAGTATTGCCAGCCTTGTTGCACGACCAGCAGCAAGAAGCTCACCAACGTGTAGCCGCGGAACATCAGAAATTCGTGGCGCGCTTCGCGGTTGCTGAGCCAATACGGAAAGAGCAGCGGATAGAAAAAATAATACGCGAACGGGCGGGGAGGCTTGCTGCGATAAAAGCTCTCGAAGGCGAGGGCTTCCTTCAACGCCAGCGAGAGCACACGCGAGTTCGCTGCGCGGCGTCGCAGCGACTCCCCTGCGCTGAACACTCCGAGCGCGAGCGCGACGTCGATCAGCGCGCCGCGCACGGGGAACAAGTTCGCGAGCAGCACGATCGCGATCGGGGCCGCCGCGAAGAACGCGAGGCGCAATAGGAAGTCCCCCATCGAGAGCGGGGAGGTCAGAAGTGTTGATTTGAGTTTGTTCGCCACGATGGTCAGAAGCGTCGGCGCTTGCGTGCGGTGCGGGCCTTGGCCGTGGGAGGGTTCTTGCTCTCGCGCGGCCCGTTGTCCAGAGGCTTGGGGCAGATCGAGCGCAGCTTGCAGGCTCCGCACTCGCGTCCCGACCAGATGCGATCGAAGCGCTGCTGGGCGGCGTCGAGCAGTAGATCGTCGTCGGTGCTGACCCCGAGCTCGAAGTTCCGGCGGCCGTCGGCCTTGGCGCCCAGGCCTGCGCCGGTGAAATTGGCGCTGCCCAAATACAGATAGCCGCCATCGACGACGATCATTTTCAGATGGACGCGCGGACATTGACGGAGCTCGATGCGGGCGCCCTTGCGTTCGGCGCGGGCCGCTATCGAGGCGCGAAACGCGCGCGAGGGCAGCGCACCGTGCAGGATGCGAACCTCGACGCCGTTTCGCGCGAGCTCGCCCAGTCGTTCGATCAGCGAAACGTAGCGGCCGCGCGCACGCGCCACGCTGCCAATCGGTGCTTCCACGTGCACGTCTTTCAGGTTCGCGGTTGCGATCCAGAGCGAGACGCGCGCTTGGCCGAGCCGCGTCACGACCTCGTCGTAGTGCGCGCGGTCGCCGATCAGGTTCACGCCCGCGAGCCTGCGCTCGCTCGGGGCCGTGCGGGGTGGGAGCGCCATGGTCGTACGGATCTTTCGTCCAAGCCTGCCAAACTCGAGGCCAAGGAGGCTTCGGTGTTATACCCGCGGGGCATGCCGAGCGCATCGCAGGCTCCCCGTTCTCGGCGTTTGCCCGGTCTGTACGTGCAGGTGCTGATCGCCGTGTTCTTGGCGATCGTGCTGGGGGTGCTGAGGCCGACCTGGGGCATCGCGCTCAAACCGCTGGGTGACCTGTTCGTCAATCTGATCAAGGTCATGATCGCGCCGATCGTGTTTTGCACGGTCGCGATCGGCATCGCCAAGATGCAAGATCTCAAGGCGGCCGGGCGCGTCGGCGGCAAGGCACTGCTCTGGTTCGAGCTCAGCACGACGCTTGCGCTCGGCCTCGGACTACTGGTTGGACACGTGCTGCACCCGGGCTCGGGCATTCACGCCGCGCTCGACAAGCTCGATCAGGGCGCGCTCGACCGCAAGCTCGCGGGTCCGGTGCCGCATGGCTTCTGGGAGCACGTGCTCGGCGTCGTTCCCGAAACGTTCTTCGCGGCCTTCGCGCACGGCGAAATCCTGCAGGTGTTGCTGCTCGCGCTGCTCACCGGTATCGCGCTGGCGCGGCTCGGCCCACGCGCGGCGCCGCTGGTCGACTGGCTCGAGCAGGTCAGCCAGCTGACGTTCGGGATCGTCGAGCTCGTGATGCATGTAGCGCCGATCGGAGCATTCGGCGCGATGGCGTTCACGGTCGGCAAGTACGGGGTCGGCACGCTCGGCAGCCTGCTCGAGCTGGTGCTGGCGTTCTACGCGACGGCGGTGCTGTTCGTGCTGCTCGTGCTCGGGGTGGCCCTGCACTTCGCTGGCTTGTCGATTTGGCGCCTGCTCGTCTACCTGCGGGAGGAGCTGTTGATCGTGCTCGGCACGTCTTCCTCCGAGTCGGTTTTGCCGCGGTTGATGGACAAACTCGAGCGCGCCGGTTGCCGCCGCGAGGTCGTGCACCTGGTCGTGCCGACGGGCTATTCGTTCAACCTGGACGGCACGGCCATTTACCTCACGCTCGCGAGCTTGTTCATCGCGCAGGCGCTGGACGTACCGCTACGTCCGGGTGAAGAGCTGAGCTTGCTGGCCGTCTTGCTCCTGACCTCCAAGGGCGCGGCTGCGGTCACCGGCGGCGGGTTCGTGACGCTCGCGGCGACGCTTTCCGCGACGCACAGCTTGCCCGTCCTCGGTTTGACCCTGCTGCTCGGCGTCGATCGTTTCATGTCCGAGGCGCGCGCGCTCACGAACTTGGTCGGCAACGCCGTCGGCACCTTACTCGTGGCGCGTTGGGAAAAAGCTCTCGATCTCGAGCTCGCCCGCCGCGTGCTGCGCGGCACGCCTGCGGGCGATAGTTCCCGCTCGCGGTCCGAGCGCGCTCGCTGAATGGCCGTAAATCCTGGCGCTTCACGCGGACCCATCGCCAGTCTCGTGAAGAGGTGGCAAACTAGCAGCATGCGCATTCGGTCCGGGTGGGTCATCGCTCTCGGTGCCTGCTGCTCGTTCGGTTGTGGCGCCACCGGCCTCGACTGGGTCGGTGAGCCAGACGCCCCGACTGCGTCCGCAGAGCCACACGCGAGTCGCGTGGCGATGTCCGAGCCGTTGCCGCCGGGTGCGGCCGCGCACGCCGTGGCTGTGACATCGCCCGACGCGGAGCCGGCGCAGGCCGCCGCCGAGGATCACCCCCGGCTGGCACACACGGTCACGCTCGGCGGAGACGCGGCGGCGCCGGGGGAAGCGGTCGCGCAAGGCGCGCCCCCCGCGGCTGGACAGACGATCGTGATCAACAATTACACGAGCTCGCCGAGCTATGCCTATCCCGGCTACGGCTACGGCTTTGCGACGAGCCGTTCGAGCTTCGGCGTCGGCCGCGCGTTCACGCCGGCGTCACGCGCCTCGAACACGATTCAACCGGGGCAGAGCTGGGCGCCGCCTGCCGCCATGGGCCCGAACTTTCCGTATCATGTAGGTCCAGCGTCTCCTTGGGAGCGCGGGCGCTGAGCAAACGCTCGGCGTTTCGCGCGCTCGACGCGGTTCGATACTGATAGCGCGTGCGGTTGCCACGCGGTCGCCACAGAGCAGACTCCGGTTTCGCGAGTTTGGCGATCGACCGGCGTGCGATCACTTGATAGCTTGTCCATGATGACCGGGCGTCGAGACGACGAGGCGCGTCCGACCAACGCGCGTCCGACGAGACGCGACGCGCCGTTGGCGCGCGCGGTCGAGCAACCAGCCGGCACATCGCCGCCGGCGGCTCTGCGCGGTCGTCAGCTCGAGCCGGGGCACGGCGCGCCCGAGCGCTTCGATCCGTCGCAGGTCGAACTGGCAGCGCTGCGGGAAGCCGAAACGTTGGATCCACCTGAGCTGTCCAAACGGAAGGCCGTCTCCGCGCCGGGGAGCGGAGACGACTCGCGAGAGCAGTCGCCACCCCCGACGTCCGTGTCGGTGGAAGTGCCGCGGGTGCGCTCGGTGCCACCGCTCGAGTCCTACGGGAATGTCGCTTCGACGGGCAAGACGCGCTCGGTGCACAGCGGCACGCTGCTTTCCGTCGGCGGAGTCGATCCGCGCGCGCCGACCGAGCGGCGTCTGGAAGCGCCTCGCATGTTCCTCTCGCAGTCAGAGCACGAGGCGCACGCGTATTTCAAAGCGAAGACCGTACCGCCGATGCTGCGACCTCTCGCCGAGCCCGTCGCCACGATTCAGATCGCGGAGCCCGAGCCATCCTTCACGGAGGCTGCAGGGCAGAGCTCGTCGCGGCTGCGCGTGGCCGCCGATGCGGGCCCCGGTCGATCCGGACGGCGAGCGCGCGTCGACGGGCTCGAGCCGGACTCGAGCGTGCCGCCGGCGCAACGCTTCGACAACCCCGTGCGCAGCTCGAAGAGCGAGCCGAAACGCCCCGCGGCGAGCGCGGAGCCCGCGCGCCCGACGCCCAGCACCGAGCCCGCGCCGGTATCCGACGGCTCGCGCCCGCACGCCGATTTGAGCGCGTTCCAAAGCGAGGAGGAAGAGGGAGCGGATCCCGATTTCGACCTGCGCGGCGTTCCGACGGATCCCGAGCCGCTCGCCCGGCGCTCGCGCGCGGCATCGGATCCCGAAATGCGAAGGGCTTCGTGGGTCCCTTCCGAGCGCGCAGCGACACGCGAGATGAGCACGCTGCCCGCGCCGCTCGACCTGTATCCGGAAGCGCAACGCGTTTCGCTACCGCCAACCGTCGCCTCGGCGCGGGCCGATGCGCGAAAGCGTTGGCTGCCGGTCGCGGTCGCGGCCCTCTTGGTCGCGGTCGCGGCCTGGCTCGGATTGGCGGCGCGCCCCGCGGCAGTCGCTCCGCAAACCGCGAGCGCGCCCGTGATCCCTCCGCCGCCAGCCGCTCCGCTCGCGCCGGCAGCCGTTGCCGCTCCGCTCGCGCCCGCTCTCCCCCCGCAAAGCGCGCCAGCGACGCCTAGTGCTGCCGCGCCCGCGCTGCCGTCATCCACGCTGCCGCCGGTCCTCAGCGCGCGACCGGCGGACAGCGCGGGCAAGCCACTGGCGTCGGCAACGAGTAGCGCCGCGCTAGCGCTTCCGAATAGTGGTTTGGACGCGCCCAAAGCGCCGTCGACGTTGCCGCCGGCGGAGCCCGCGCCCGCGCGCAAGTCGATCTATTAGAGGCATCGCAAGCGCAGTCTGCGGATTATTTCGCCGCGCTCGCGCGGTGCGGGCAAAGTAGCGGCCTGGCCCGCAGAAACGGCTTAATACGCTCGCTCGGCACGCTGCTCGTGGCTGCGGCGTTCTGTCGTTTCGCGCTCCCGGAGTGCGGCGTGCAGCCGGCACGCGCGCGTCTGCACGCGCCGCGCTCGGACTCGCGCTTGGAGCCAGGCTCCGAGCGGCCTGCTGCGCCCGGGTCTCGAGAGCCCGCGGCTCGCGTCGAGGACAGTATCCACGTCGCGCTCGGCGTGCCTCGCGATGCTGATCCGTCCGACGACCACCTGCTCGACGAAGGCGCGTACGTGCTCTCGTACAACGCCGAACGAAAGGTACCGAACTGGGTTGCCTGGCGACTCGACGCGAGTTACCTGGGCCACGTCAAGCGGCGCGACGATTTTCGGCCTGATCCGCTGCTGCCATCGGGCTTCTACCGGGTGAGCGAACGTGACTATCGGCGCAGCGGCTTCGACCGCGGGCACCTGTGTCCGTCGGCCGATCGCGAGGACTCGCTCGCCGACAACTCGAGCACGTTCGTGTTCACCAACATCGTGCCGCAAGTTCACGAGCTGAATGCGGGACCCTGGGAGGAGCTCGAGAAGTTCGAACGCGATCGCGCGCGCGCGCCGGGCGCGGCGCTCTACATCGTCGCGGGCGGTGTTTTTCGCGAACCGTGCGCCCGGATTGGCGGCGGAGTGGCGGTCCCGGTCGCCACGTTCAAGATCATCGCGGTACTGCGCGATGGCGAAACAGCGGGCGATCTGAGTCTCGATCGCGAGCTCTACGCGCTCCAGATGCCGAACGACCGCTCGGTGGCAGGCCACGACATGCGCGAGTTCGTGACCTCGGTCGACCAAATAGAAGCGGCCACCGGTTACGATTTTTTGGATCGCGTTCCGGTGGCCGTTCAGGGCGCCCTCGAGCGGCGCGTCAGCCAGCTACCTTAGGATTATCAGGTCGGCGTGATGCCGCCCGAGCTGAGCGAGCAGCCGACGGTGTTGCCGCACGTAGTCGGTGTCAGCTGGCTGCAGGGCGTCGGGGTGCCCGTGCAAGTGGTTCCCGTGCCGAGGTTCCACTCACAAGCGAGGTCCGCGTAGCAGGACGTTTCGTCGAGGTGGAGCGTCGGACAGTTCGTCGGTGTGCCCGTGCACTCGAGCCCGTCCCAGGTGCAACCGAGGTGCTGACCACACGAGACGGAGTCCGTGGAGTAGACGCATCCGCTCGGGTAGTTCGCGCACATCGCGCCGCCCGCGGACTGAGTGCAACCGGCTGAGCACTCGGTGGCGCAAGCGTAGAGAGGCGTGCCGGTGCAGCCTTGCGCGACCGCAAACTGCGCGAGCCCCGGCGTCGAAGTCTGAGCCTTGCAGCAGATTTGCCCGGTGCAGTCGCTGCTCTGCTGACACTGCTGCTCGCAGGTCGTCGAGCAGATACCGTTGCAGCAGAGCTGACCCGTGCAATCATTCGACGTCTTGCAAGCCTTCGGGCAGGTCCCGGCGCTTGCGCTGAGGCACAGGCCCGCCGCCTTGAGCCGTGGCTCGACCGCTTTGACGGAGAGGCAGCAGGCCTCGCCGTTAGCGGTATTGCATTGAGAGTCGAGGGCGCACTGCTTCGGACACACGGACGGCGGCATGCACACGTTCTCGGAGTAGATCCCGCAACACACGTCGCCTGCGACCGAGCAGTTGGCGTCGGTCTGGCAGGTCTGGAACGCCAACTGGGGCGTGGTGCACACCTTGGGTGAGCCGAGCGTCGTTTGGAGACAGGCTTGGCCCATGGTCGTGTTGCACTCCGCGTCGGACGTGCAGAACACCGGGCAGCTGGCCGCGGATGTGCACACGCCGCCGGTTGGAAAATTGCAGCACTTTTCACCGTTCTGAGTGGCGCAGACGTCGTCCGTCGTGCAGCTCTTCGGGCAAGTGGGGGAACAGATGCCCGTGCCCGGCGGCAGGCTGCCGCTACCACTGGCCGCGGCGCTCCCTCCGCCTGGGCCGCCTTGATTGGTCGAGCTGCTACAGCCCCCAAAAAACGCGCCCGCCGACAGCGCCATCAACAAAGCCAGGCCCTTCACCGAATTCCAAGTCGTCATGGTCTCACCCTAGGGTTGGTGCGAGGACGCCCGGCCCGACAGCCACCACGCTCGCAAATATGGTTCACGATCTATCGGGAACGCCGAAATCTGTCCAGGAAAGTGCGCCCCAGGTGCCAGCACGCCATTTTGCAAGAGCCTGAGATCACTCATGAAGATGCCTTGCGTCGCGTCGGCGCCCGGCCCGACATTCCGACGTTCCAGCGTCCGAAAATATTCTCTATCTGGTAGATCCGTCGCCCACGCTCATGCAGAGGCTCCCTTCGTCCGTCCTTGCACTCGTAGCCCTGTTCGGGATCCCTGCCTGTTCGCGCAAGACGCCGTCAGTGCCCGTGTCGCGAGGCGCGGAGGTCTACGGGAACATGTGCGCGGTGTGCCACGGGGAAAATGGCGAGGGCTACAAAGCCGACCAAGCGCCGCGGCTGGCTCACCCGAATTTCCTCGCCTCGGTGAGCGACGCGTTCTTGCGCGACGCGATCGCTAACGGGCGGCGCGGCACGACGATGTCCGCCTGGGGCAAGGAGCGCGGCGGCCCACTCGATCATCGGGACGTCGAAGAGCTGCGCAAGTTCTTGCGTACTTGGAGCAAAGACAAGCCTGCCGTGCTCGACGAACGCCCGCT
>DASXKQ010000109.1:0-26227 GCA_036496745.1 Polyangiaceae bacterium | reverse complement strand
GCCGCCGAGGTTGCGGGACAGGTTCATCATACCGCTCACCTCGTTGTTCTTTTCGCGGGGCACGCCGACGTACGCGACCGTATTGATCGGGATGAACAGGAACGCCAAGCCGGCGGCCTGATAGATGCGCCAGATCACCGCCGTGCGCATGCTGATCTCGAGCGAGAGATTCGTCATGTTCCACATCGCGAAGCTCGTGATCACGAAACCGATCACGATCAGCCAGCGCGCCTGCACGCGCGAGACGAGCACGCCGACCAGCGGTAGGCACAAGATGATGGCGGCCGCGCCGGGCGACAGCACGAGGCCCGCTTGTTGTGCCGTGTAGCCCATGAAAAGTTGCAGAAACTGCGGCAAAAGCACGGTGGTGGAGAAGAGCACCGCGCCCAGCACGAAGATCAACAGATTCGAGGCCGCGAAGGCGCGCACGCGAAACATGCGCAGATCCACGATCGGCTGTGGCTGGCGGAGCTCCCAGACCACGAACACGATCAGCGCCACGGCCGCGTAGCAGGCGAAACCGCTGATGAACGACGATGCGAACCAATCGTCCTCTTGACCTTTGTCGAGCACGACTTGCAGCGCGGCCAACCCGGTCGCAATCAGTGACAGGCCGACGAAGTCGATCGGTACGCGGCGCTTTTCGGCTGTCGTGAGCCAGGGAGGGTCTTGGACGACGCGCGAAGTCAGCAGCAGCGACACCATGCCGACCGGCACGTTCAAGAAAAAGATCCAGCGCCAACTCACGTGGTCGGTGATGTAGCCGCCCAGCGTCGGTCCAATCGCCGGCGCGAGCACGACGGCCATGCCGTATACCGAGAACGCCATGCCGCGCCGGCTTGGCTCGAAGGTGTCGGCCAAAATCGATTGTTCACTCGGCGCGAGGCCGCCCCCGCCGGCGCCCTGCAAGACACGGAAAAAGATCAGCCAACCGAGTGTGGGCGCGACGCCGCATAGGAACGAACTCACCGTGAACAGGGCGACGCACGTCATGTAGAAGCGCTTGCGCCCGACGCGCGTGGCTAGCCAGCCGCTGATCGGCAGCACCACGGCGTTCGAGACCAGGTAAGACGTGAGCGTCCACGTACTCTCGTCCGGAGTCGCCGAGAGCCCGCCCGCGATGTGCGGCAGCGCCACGTTGGCGATGCTCGTGTCGAGCACCTCCATGAAGGTCGCGAGCGTGACCGTCAGCGCAACCGTCCATGGGCTGTGCCCAGGGTGAAAGCCGGCCTGCTCCGCCGGCGCCGGCTGCGCGGATGGGCTCATCGCACGTAGACCTTGGGCTCCACGCTCATGCCCGGCCTGAGCCGCTCGAGCCCCGGCTGGCCGGGGTCGAGCCGGATCCGCACGGGCAGGCGCTGCACGACCTTCACATAGTTGCCACTGGCATTTTCCGGTGGAAACAGGCTGTAACGCGCGCCGCTCGCGCCGGGCATGCTTTCCACCCTCCCCGTGAAGGTGCTGCCGTAGGCGTCGACGTCGATGCGCGCGCGCTGGCCAGGGTGCATGCGCGCGAGCTCTGTCTCCTTGAAATTTGCCGTCACCCAGAGCGTGCCAGTCTGCACGATCGCGAGCAGCTGTTGCCCCGGCTCGACGTGGTCGCCGATGTTGACGGATTTCTTGCCGACGATGCCGCCCACGGGCGCAACGATTCTCGTGTAACCGAACCGCAGGCGCGCCTCGTCGAGCGCGGCTTGGGCGGCTTTGACCGAAGCCGTGTGCGACGCGACGGTTGCGCGCTGCACATCGAGCTGCTGGGGTGCGTTCGTGCGCGCGTCTTCGAAGCGGCTCTGTGCCTCGGCGATGCGGGAGCGCTGTTGCTCGAGTCGCTTGCTGGCTGCGTCCACGGCTGCGCGGGCGGCCGTCAGCTCGGCCGTAGCAACGTCGGCGGCGCTCGTTTTCTGATCGAGATCTTCTTTGGACGAGCTGCCGGACTCGACCAACGACTCCGAACGAGAACGATCGATTTCTGCGAGCTTGCTGCGGGCGTCGGCTTCCTTGAGCCGCGCGCTGGCCGCGGCCTGGTCTTGCTTGAGCGCCGCGAGCTCCGCCGCCGCGCCAGCGAGATCGCTGCCGCTGCTGGCGATCGCCGTCTTGCTGGTGGTTTCGGTGATTGCCACATTCGGCTGCTGCGCTTCCGCCTGCGCTTCGGCCTGCGCCAGATTCGCCTCCGCCTGCGCCAGCGCGACCGCATATTCGGCGCCGTCGAGTTCGAGCAATACGTCGCCCGCCTTCACCGCCTGATTGTCCTGGACGGACAGGGCGGTCACAGTGCCGCTGACGCGCGCGCCGACCGCGCTGATGTCACCGTCGATCTGGGCGTCGTCCGTGCTCTCGTACGTGCGCAGGTGCAGCCAGAGCAGCAGCGCGCCCGCCGCCACCACGACGAGCGCCGCCGCGGCCAGCGCGGCCCGGCGGGGGTGCTCGCGCAGCCAGCTGTGCGCTCGCGCCGCGCTGGGGCGTTTTTGCTCGAGCGCCGGCGGCGACGAGTCCGGTTTTTTCTCAGCCTCGGGCCGTGGCTCGCCGGCTGGCTCGCTACCGTTCGAACGTTCAGCGCGCAGGCGCTCGAGCTCCTCGCGTATGCGCAGTTGTTCCTGGTAAATGCGCGACAGCGAGAGCTCGCGCTCGGTCGATTCGCTCGGTTGCATTCAGCGGCGCGTGCATTTATCGAACCAAATTGCGCCCCAGCTTGGCCCTTTGTGGCCCGCTGCCCGCAAGCCCGCATGACGAGCCACTCTTGCGCTATCGTCGCGCCCGTTCTCATGCGTCGGCGTTCTTGGCTGCTGTGGGCGCTCTGTGCGGCGTGCGACCGAGCGCGCTTCGTAGGCGGTGGTGAGCCTCGCGTCCCACGGTCCGGCCCCTGCGCGCCGCAGCTCGTGAGCACCGAGCGCGTACGCGGCGTGATTTTCGACGCAACCTGCACGCAGGATGTTGCAGACTACCTGCGGGCGAGGACCGGCGGCGGCACCAGCGGCTATTTTGCGCCGAGCGTCGAGCAGGTTCGCGCGTTCGAGCTTCGGCTGCGCCCCGCGCTGGAACGCGGCCGCGCGGAACCCGAGACGCTATTGCCCATGCCGGCGGATCGCGAGCAGCGAGCAGACATGCGCTGGGGTGTGCGCAGCGCGCTCGACGAGATCCTCGCGCAGTACGCACGCTATCGCCGGCAGTACGCGGGAGTCGTCCTCGCGAGCGGCGCGTGGCGCGTGCTCGCGAGCTCATTCCCCGAAGCGCGCGTGGGCGAGCGCGACGAGTTCCCGGATTGGACGACGCGCTGGCTCGGCGACGCCGTCGACGACGGTGGCGCGGACTACTGGCGCATCCAATATGACCTCGTGAGCGGGCGCTTTTCCGCCTTCGACGTGAACGGATCGGCGTGAGGCGTTCGCGAGCAGAGCCGGCCTCCGGTCACCGCGCGGGGAAGTCGAGGCGAAATAGTCTCGCCGTGGCGTGGGCGCAATGCGGGCTGCGAGGAGCTCCTACCGGCTCGCGGCACGGTAGTTGCCGCTCAACGAACCGTGCTGAAACGCACGACAACGACGAGCGCGGCGAGTGTTCGTGACGAATGCCATCGAGGAACGTGTGACGGCTGACATGAAACCAATCGGCAAGCTTCGCTGGGCGATCGCCGAAGGCTACATCCCGCGAGGGAGTCACGGGCCCGCGCCCGAGATGACCAGTCACGAGGCGGCGTGCCTCTTGAACTGCTCCGACACCGACGCGCTCGTGGCCATCACGCTTTTTTTCGCTGATCGCGAGCCGGTCGGGCCGTACCACGTCGTGGTCCAGGCGCGACGCACCCGCCACGTGCGCTTCAACGACCTCACCGATCCCGAACCGATTCCGCTCGGTGTCGAGTACTCGAGCGTACTCGAGTCGAACGTCCCGATCGTCGTCCAGCATACTCGACTCGACTCGCGCCAAAGTGAAAACGCGCTGATGACGACGATCGCGTTTGCGATGGACTGAGCGCGCTGCGCCGATGACGCAAGTCAGCGCGCGCAGCCGAGAATCACGAAGAGCAGCGCGGCGATCAGCAGCGCGAACATGAGCAAGGTCGAGCGAGCTCGCTTGATCGAGCGCGCGACGTCGGCTGAGCGGCGCGCGGCGAACGCGGCTTCCGGGCGGCTGCTGGGAGCGACCTGCTCGAGCGCGAGCTTGAGCGCTTGAGCCAGGTGCAACGGAAGACGGCCAGTGCCTTGTTCAATCTGAGTGCGACAACTGAAGCCGTCCGCGAGGATCAACGTGTCATCCCGCGCCTCGCGCACCTTCGGCAGGATCACGCGCTCGCCGCACGCCGATGAGACCTGGTATTTTTCTGCTTCGAAGCCGAACGAGCCGGCCATTCCGCAGCATCCTGAGTGCGGGTTCGTGACGTCGAGGCCGATGGCTTCGAACACGCGCTTCTGATCCTCGAAGCCGGCCGACTTGTGGTGGCAGTGCGTTTGCACGAGCGCACGACGCGCCAGGCGCGGGAGCCGATCCTTGGCATGTCGTGCGAGGAACTCGCTGAGCAGGAACGTTTGCGCCGTGAGTCGCTTTGCTGCGGCGCGTTCCGGCATCAGGTTCGGCAGTTCGTCGCGGAAAACCGACGCGCAGCTCGGTTCGAGCACTACGATCGGCGTTCCGGCCTCGAGTTCCAGCTCGAGCGCGAGTAGGATCCGCTCGAGATACCTTTTGGCTTCGTCGAGCATGCCGTAGTCATAGAGTGGTCGACCGCAACAGAGCTCGACCCGCGGGATCGCAACCTCGAACTCGAGTTGTTCCAGTACTTCGACCGCGGCTTGCGCCGTCTCCGTGTAGAAGTGGTCGTTGAAGGTGTCGGGCCACAAGAGAACCTTGCCGTGCTTCCCGGAGCGTGCCTCTCGTTTCTCGAACCAGCTCCGAAACGTTTCGGGCGCAAACGTCGGAATGCGACGCTCCTGGCTCATGCCCGCGACGAACTTTACGAGCGGCCCAAATATCGCGGATTGCGTGAGCCAGTTCACGAAGCCCGGCGCTCGGCTCGCCAAGCGTGCCCAGCGATCGATCAGCCCAAACGCGTAGGCATGTCGCGGCCGCAGGCGGCCCGCGTAGTAGTGCGCAAGGAATTCCGCCTTGTACGTCGCGAGGTCGACGTTGACGGGGCAGTCGCTTTTGCAGCCCTTGCAAGACATGCAGAGCTCGAGTGCCTCCTTCACGTGCTCGTCGCGGAAGTGATTCTGGATCGGCGTCTTGGCAGAGCGCAGCATTTCCCATAAAAGGTGGGCGCGACCGCGCGTCGAGTGCCGTTCCTCGCGCGTTACCATGAAGCTCGGGCACATCGTGTCTTGATCGCCGTCGCCGTTCAGGCGTCGGCACTTGCCGACGCCCACGCAGCGCAGCGTCGCGTTTGCGAAGCTGCCCTGATCCGCGGGGAACTTGAAATGCGTCGGCCCTTGCCAAGGATCGTAGTCCGCGCCGAGCCGGAGGTCGGCGCCGAGCGGTCGCGCGTCGACGATCCGGCCGGGGTTCATTTTGCCGTCCGGATCCCAGATCGCTTTGAATTCACGAAAGCCGGCGACGAGCTCCGCTCCAAACATGATCTCCAAGAGCTCACCGCGGCTCTGACCGTCGCCGTGCTCGCCGGAGATCGATCCGCGATACTTGTGACAGATGAGCTCGGCGGCCTCGTGCATGAAGCGCCGGTAGGTTTCGATGCCGTCGTGGCTCGCGAGCTCGAAGCTGATGCGGCAGTGCACGCAGCCCATGCCGAAATGCCCGTAGAGCGAGGCCTGGTAGCCGTGCTTGTTCAAGAGCGCGCGGAACTCCGGCAGATACTCGGCGATTCGCTCCGGCGGTACGGCCGCGTCCTCGAGGCCGGGCCACGTGTTCGGTTCGTTCGGTACGAAGGCCGTTGCGCCGAGCCCGGCCTCGCGCACGTTCCACAAGTGTTGCTGTTGTTCCCCATCGAGGATGAGCTTCGCCTCGACCAGCTTGCCGCGCGACTTTTCGACCTCGGCGATCAGCTGCTCAGCTCTCGTGCGCGCTTCCTTCGAGTCGTGCGAGCCGAGCTCGATCAAGAGCCAGGCGTCGCCTTTTGGCAAGACACTCAGGAATTTTTCCTGGCGCATGTGCTTGACGACGACGTGATCGTAGAGGATTCGATCCATGCCCTCGACGGCGAGCGGTTCGAACAGCAGCGCCTGCGTGACGTGGGAGGCTGCGTCTTCGATGTTGTCGTAGCCGAGCGCAACGACCGCGCGCTCCGGAAAAAAGTCGACGAGCCCGAGCGTCGCGTCGAGGATTGTCGCGCAGGTGCCCTCGCTGCCTACCAGCGTGCGCGCCAGATTGACGCGCCCCTCGTCGTTCGGCAGAAGCTGGTCGAGATTGTAGCCGGAGACGCGGCGTGGCAGCCGCGGGAAGCGCTCGCGGATCAACGGCGCGTAGCGGTTTCGGAGCTCACGCAGCGCGCGAAAGATTCGTCCTTCGCGGGTGCTCGCGCTTGCCCGCTGCGCGAATTCTGCTTCCGTGAGCCAGCCAAGCTGGAGCTCCGTGCCGTCGTAGAGGGCGACGTCGAGCGCCTCGACGTGGTGCACGGCGATGCCCGCCTGTTGTGCGCGCATGCCGCCGCAATTGTTGCCGAGCATGCCGCCGAAGCAGCAGCGGTCGTGCGTGGCGGGTTGAGGACCCCAGGTGAGGCCGTGCGGCCTGGTCTTTTCGGTCAGTGAATCACAAATCAGGCCTGGCTCGACGCGCGCCCGGCGCGCGGCCGGATCGAAGTCCAGGATCCGATTCAGGTACTTGGAGACGTCGATCACGACCGCTTCGTTGCAAGTTTGTCCGGCGAGCGCTGTACCACCTGCTCGCGCGAGCACGGGCAGCGAGTAGTCGTGACACGCGCGCAAGGTCGCGAGTACGTCCGCTCGCGTTTTCGGCAGAACGACGCCGAGCGGCACGTGCAAGTAGTTCGACGCGTCCTGCGCGTAGAGTCCGCGGCTGCCGTCGTCGAAGCGCACTTCACCGGAGACCTCTTGGCGTAGACGCGCCCAAAGCTCTCGGAGCGGCACGGCGCTCGCCGGCTCGTCGCGCGCTCGCCGCTTGCGGTGGAGTTGTACGAGATTGGGCTGGGCGACACTCATCCGGTTCTTCTCGTCAGTGCGCCCGGAGCTCCACGTGAGCGCGTTGGAAAACCGCGGAGCGCTCAGTGTCCAGCACGAGCCCGAAGCCGGGCAGAGCCGGGTCGAAACCGAGTACACCGTCCCGCGCCTTGGGCGCGCCGAGCAGCGAACTCTCGATGCGAACGTGGTCGTGAAAATATTCGAGGTGCCGCACCGCGCCGCACGCGCAGCCGAGTTGCACGTGCAGCGCGGGAGCACAATGCGTCGAGACGGGAATCCCGAACGCCTGGCTCAGGTGTGCGGCGCGGAGGAACCCGGTGACGCCGCCGCAGCGCGTCGCGTCGAGTTGGAGTACGTCGACCGCGCTCGCCTGCAGCATGCGCAAGAAATATTCGAGCCGGTAGCCGTACTCACCGGCCGCCACTTCCATCCCGCCCGGTACGCGCTCGCGTACGAAGCGGAGCGCGTCGAGCCGATCCGACGAGACGGGTTCCTCGAACCAGCTCACGCCGAACTGTGCGAACTTTTGCGCTTGCGCCAGCGCGCGCTTCGCGGAGTGCGCGCCGTTCGCGTCGACGAACAGCTCGGCTTCGTCGCCGATGGCTTCCCGTGCCGCTCGCACCCGCTCGTGATCTTGCTCGGGGTGCGCGCCGACCTTCATCTTGACGCGCGGGATCCCTTGCTCTTTCACCCAACCGGCGAGCTGCCGCTGCAGCGTACCGAGATCGTAGGACGTGAAGCCTCCGCTGCCGTAGACGGGCACATCCGTGCGCGTTGCGCCGAGCAAGGTCGCGAGCGGCACCTCGAAGAGGCGCGCCTTCAAATCCCAAAGTGCCAGATCCATCGCCGAGACGGCCATCGCGGTGATGCCGTCTCCGCCCAGGTTGCGCGTTGCCTTCTCCATCTGCGCGTACGCTGCTTCGGGCCCGAGCGCGTCCCCGCCGAGCGCGATCGGCGCGAGCTTTTCCTCGATCAGCTTGGCGGTCGCTGCGTCGGCGTACGTGTAGCCGAGCGAGCTCACACCGTCGCTGGCTGCTTCGACCGTGACCAGCACGGTTTTGTTCCAGCTCAGCGTCCCGTCCTGTTCGGGCAAATCCGTCGGAATTTCGAAGGTCGAAACGGCGATCCGTTCGACAGTGCAGGCGGCTCGAGGACCCATGGGTCGGGCTGAACCAAGCAGGGACGGTGCCAACGAGAGCGCGCGACGAAACCACGGCTAGGCGGCGAAAAAGGCGCGTGCGCGCTCGGCCGCCGTCAAAAGCGCCTCATTGGTGCTGATTGTCACAGCGCATGTGTTGCCGGCGAGTCGGGGGAGAGTGTCCTTGCGCGCGCTCGGCAGCGCCACGGAACGAACGTTGCACTCCAACGTACATGGACAGTAGCCGGTTTAGTGAGCGTATCGTCGTCGTCACCGGGGGCTCCGCGGGGCTCGGTCGAGCGACGGCGGTGGCCTTTGCCAAAGTTGGTGCTCATGTGGCGATTTTGGCGCGCGACCATGAACGCTTGCGCGACGCACAGGAAGAGATCGAACGCTACGGCGTACGTTGCCTTGGGCTCTCGGTCGACGTGTCCGACGCGGACGCCGTGGACGATGCCGCGGAGGTCATCGAATCAGAGCTCGGAGCGATCGACATCTGGGTGAACAACGCGATGACCACTATTTTCGCTTCGCTCGATCAGATCGAGCCTGCCGAATTCAAGCGTGTTACCGAGGTGACCTACCTCGGTGTCGTCTACGGCACGATGGCCGCGCTCAAGCGTATGCGGCGGCGCGATCAGGGCACGATCGTGCAAGTCGGATCGGCGCTCGCTTACCGCTCGATTCCGCTGCAATCGGCCTACTGCGGCGC
This sequence comes from Polyangiaceae bacterium, assembly GCA_036496745.1. Taxonomy (GTDB): domain Bacteria; phylum Myxococcota_A; class Polyangia; order Polyangiales; family Polyangiaceae; genus PMG-095. Next base: position 17,301 of record DASXKQ010000109.1, on the reverse strand, counting down.
GAAGCACGCGATCCGCGGCTTCACCGATTCGCTGCGCGCCGAGCTCGTTCACGAACATAGTCGCCTCAAAATAACGATGGTGCAGATGCCTGCTTTGAACACTCCGCAGTTCGAGTGGTGTCTGAGCCGCATGCCGCGTAAATCCCAACCCGTTCCACCGATCTTCCAGCCCGAGCTCGGCGCTAGGGCCATCCTATGGGCGATACTCCACGAGCGCCGCGAGCTGTATGTCGGTTTTCCCTCGGTCAAGGCGATCATCGGCAACAAGCTCTTCCCCGCGCTGGGCGATCGCCTGGCCGCGCGCGACGCTTGGGAGGGTCAAATGACGGACGAACCTCAAGCGCAAGATGCCGCGGCCAACCTGTTTGCCCCGGTGAGCGGAGCGGTGCGAGCTCACGGCCAGTTCGACGCGCGAGCGCGCTCCGGCAGCCGCGAGCTCTGGCTACGCAGAAACCTGACGTGGCTGCTGCCGACCTCGCTCGTTATGCTTACGATCGGGGTGGCTCTCGCGGTCAAGAACAGCTGAAGCCTTCGCGCTGGATTTTGCGCGCTTGCTGCATGTCTCAGCTTCCTTCAAGGGTTATTTGCCGATCAGCTTGAGCAAGATGAAAATCAGGAGCGCTCCGCCAAACCCGCCGCCGAACAGTAGGTAGAGAAATGCCCAGCCCGCAGCGGCGACGATCGGTGAGGCAAACACAATCGATGTAGTGAGCATGGGGCGCGAGATACGCAAGGATCGCGCCAATGCTGCCGGGCGCCGAATCGTGCGGGGTGTGCAGGTGGGCGCGACCAATGAGCGACTGCTCAACGGGTGGTATCCTTCACAGCGTGACGAGCGATAACCCCATCGTGCGAGGCACAGGTCTCGCCATCGCCGCCGCGGTGCTCTTCGGTGTCACGACGCCACTCGTCAAGCATTTTGGCGTCGCGGTGGGACCCTTCGCAACGGCTGCGCTGTTGTATGCCGGAGCCGCGTTGGGATCCGGACTTCCTCGACGCCGCACTGACGAGCCCACGCTCGGTCGCGGACAAATGGGCAGATTGGTGCTGGTCGCGGTGTTTGGCGCTGCATTGGCGCCGGCCGCGCTTGCTTGGGGATTGCAGCACGCGGGGGCGCTGGCGGCGGCTCTACTCCTCAATCTCGAGGCGATCTTCACCATCCTGCTCGCGAGGGCGTTTTATGGTGAACCCGTCGGGCGTCGAGTCGCGACGGCGGCGTCGCTCATGCTCGCGGGTGGAGCTGTTCTCGCTTTGCGCGCCGGAACGACGGGCACATCGAGCGCGCTTGGCCTCATCGCGATTTCCTGTGCGACCCTCGGCTGGGCGCTCGACAACACCGCCACGCGACCACTCGCGGACTTCGATCCGCGCGCGGTCGTCTTCTGGAAAGCGGCGCTCGGCGTCACCCTTTCGAGTCTCCTAGCGACTCTCGTTCACGATTCGTGGCCAAGGCCCGCGGCCTCGCTCGCGCTACTCGCATGCGGCGGAGCAGGCTACGGATTCAGCCTCCGGCTCTACTTGCGGGCGCAGAGGCTCCTCGGCGCCGCGCGGACCGGCTCCTTATTTGCCGCCGCGCCCTTCGTGGGTGCTTTGCTAGCGTTCTCGCTCGGGGATCGGGCCGAGGCTCAGTTCATCGCGCTATCCGCCGCCCTATTCGGCTTGGCCGTCTACCTGCACGTCACCGAAAGCCACGCCCACGGCCACGTACACGAACCACTCGAGCATGAGCACGCACACCGCCACGACGACGGCCATCATCTTCATATCCACGAGCCCCCGGTGTACGGCGTCCACAGCCACGCGCACCGTCACGAGCCCATGCAGCACGAACACGCTCACGGCTCCGATTTACATCATCGGCACGAGCACGACTGAGATGCGGCCGGCATCGTTCGTGTCTTGGGTCACGTCGTCTCTCGCTCTCCGCAGGGCTTCGTCTAGAGATGACCGGTCAGAAGATCTGTGAGTCGTTCGCGTAGCTCCGCGAGCTTCTCGACAGCGGGCTTGGTGGTCGAGGATTGGATCGGGGCGCCGTAGCGCGACGGGGCACTGCGAAGGATCAGCGCGAGCTATTTTTCGGGAGCCTGTCGTGTCGGGTTCGAGCTCTGCGTCTCCTCATCGAAGCCTTCCGCACCGTGCGGGGCTCAAGCCCGAGGAAAAGCCGATGTCACCGTTCGTCTGGTTCCACAATCACAGCGAAAATCCAAAACAAACCAAGGACTTCTACGAGCAGCTCGCCAGTTGGCAGTCGTCGGACGGCCCGGCCGGCACGACAATGTTTCAAGTGGAGAAAGCGCCGATGGCCGGCCTCGGTGTCAAAGAGGGAGGCCCCGCAGGTTGGCTGCCGTACTTGCAGGTCGATGACGTGGCTGCTGCAACGAAACGCGCGTTGAAGCTCGGCGGGACGCTCGTCCGAGAGAAGACGCGCGGCCCCGCGGGCGAGTACTCCGTCGTCCGAGATCCGGGCGGTGCGACCGTGGCGCTCTGGCAGAAGGCTTGATCATGACCACGCTCGAGAATTCGATCTTCATCGCCGCAAGCCCGGATCAGGTTTGGAAAGTGCTCGCCCGCCTCGACGGCCTCGCCGAGTACGATCCCGCAATCGCCGAGGCACGCATTGAAACACGCGAGCGCTCAGGACTTTTGGCAGAGCGACGCTGCGAGCTCAAGGACGGAAACTGGTTTCGCGAGCGCGTGACCGCGTGGGAGCCTGAGCGCGCGCTCGCGTTCGAGCTGTGCGAGTGCTCGTTCCCGGTGCGTTCACTCGCTCACCGCTACCAGCTCACGACTGAGAACGGTGGGACGCGGGTCGAGCAGCGGATGCAGTACGAGCTGAAGCTCGGGCCGCTGGGTGCGGTTCTCGATGCATTGCTGGTGCGCCGCCAGTGGAATGCCGGCATTCGTGCGTTTTTCGCGGGCCTCAAAGACCGCGTGGAATCGCCAGACGAGCCGCGACAGGCCGGCCCTGATACCTTACATGCAGCGCCGTCTTGAACTACGCCCTGCTCATCTATCGCAAAGCCCCGCCCTCGGTACCCATCCCGGAGCTCGAAGAGCGCGCTGCCCTCGACGGACACCGCGCACTGCAGGCTGAAGCTTCGGCAAGCGGGGAGCTCTTCGCAGTGGCGCGGCTCGACGAGCCCGAGACCGCGCGCACGGTTCACCCCGTTGCGAGCCCGCACGAGATCACCGATGGCCCCTTTATCGAAACCAAGGAGTGGCTCGTCGGGTTCTACGTGATCGAGTGCGCAAACGAGGAGCAAGCGCTGGCCCGCGCGCGGATGATTTGCCCCGACCAGTCGCATGTTATCGAGGTGCGCCCGGTGAGCTGGCGATGGCGCCCGTGACGTTGCACGCCGGTGTCCTCCGCAAGCTCTACCCGCGCGTCTTGGCCAAGACACTCGCTCTCACGCGCAAGCTGACGGACGCCGAGGACGCGGTGCAAGATGCGCTCGAACGCGCGCTCAAGAGCTGGCCCGAAACCGGAGTGCCGGAATCGCCCGAGGCCTGGCTCGTGACCGTCGCCGCGAACGCATACCGCGATCGGCTGCGCCGCGTGCGGCGCGAAGAGCTCGAACCGGATGCGCTCGAGACGCTCGCCCAAATGAGTCCCTGGGCTCGCGTCGCGCTCGGCGAGCCGGAGGTGGCGCGCACCTGGAAAGACGAGTTATTGCGCCTGCTCTTTGCCTGCTGTCATCCCGCTCTTCAGCCCGGTGAATGCGCCGCGCTCGCACTTGCGACGGTGGTCGGCCTTTCAACTTCGGAAATCGCTGCTGCATTCGTCGTGAGCGGTCGCACCATGGAGCAGCGGCTGACGCGAGCGCGACAGCGTCTGCGCGACCAGGGCGAATATGACGACGCTTCGTTCGCGGACGGAGCTCGCGTTCCCGCCGTGCTCACCGCGCTGCACCTGCTCTTCAACGAGGGCTACTGGTCGAGCAGCTCGGACGCGCCGATTCGCTCGGATCTGTGCCGGCTGGCGCTAGGCCTGTGCCGCTCACTCCATGACGCCTTGCCGCAGCACGCGGAAGTCACTGGTCTTCTCGCGTTGATGATGCTGCACGAGGCGCGGCGCGGCGGGCGCCTGGACGCGAGCGGTGAGCCTCTGCCGTTACCCGAGCAAGATCGAACCCGCTGGGACTACGCCGCTGTGGTCCTAGCCACGAAGCTACTCGAGAGCACGTTGGCGAGCGGCACGCCGGGACCGTTCCAAATCGAAGCGGCGATCTCGGCAATTCACAGCCGAGCAGCGAGCGCGGACGAGACCGATTGGCAGCAGATTTCAACGCTTTATGCGTTGCTGGAAAACCTCCGTGCCACGCCGGCCGTGCGCGTGAACCGAGCCTATGCAGTGTCGCGCGCGCAAGGCCCAACCGCGGGGCTCGCTTTGCTCGACGAGCACGGACCCATCGACGTCGAGTCCTATCCCTACGTACACCTTGTGCGCGGGACACTGCTCGCAGAGCTCGACCGATCCGCCGAAGCACGCGTAGCGCTGGCGCGCGCTGAAGAGAGCGCACGCAACGCCGCCGAGCGCGCTCAAATCCGCCGGCAACTCGAGCGGTTGTCGCTGGCGCACGAAGGTCCAAGATGACCGCAGAAGAACTATTCTGGCAATTGGCCGCCGAGTTCCAGAGCGACGATTCGCGTGTCGTCGAAGGGCGCATCATGAGCGGCCGCTGCCTACGCGTCGGCAAGGAATTTTTGGCCCTGGTCGACTACAAGGGTTCGGGCCTGGTCGTGAAGCTTCCCGAGGAGCGCGTGAACGAGCTGATCCGCGCGGGAGACGGGCGGCCTTTCGCGCCGGCGGGCAAAGTCTTCAAGGAATGGGTGGCCGTGCCAAAGCCCGACCGGAGGCGCTGGCGCGCATTGCTTCAGGAGGGGATCGCTTTCGTGAGCGGAGACCGGCGCTGATTTTCCGCGATCCTCCGGGTCATGGGTTCTGCGGCGACGGGCGCGGCGCACTCGAAGCCGCGGCTAGGAGCTGCAAGCAGCTATTCACTGCCCGTGCAGTCGCCGTTCGAGCGCTGCGCGGACGACGGGTGAGGGCGCGGTGTCGAGCGCAACGATTCGGTGCTGCTCCGCGAGCTCGCGGTGATTCGCGCGCCGGTGTAGGTCGCAAAGCACGGCCGCCCATAGGTACGAACCTAATAGCCAGGACGGCGGCTCGAGTCCGGCAAGGAGCGCAAGTCCAGCATTGGGCCCCTGTGACTGTGCGAGCGCGACCGCGCGGTTCAAGGTGTGCAACGCCGACGGCGCAACTCTGTCCAGGAGCTCATAACACTCGACGATTCGGTCCCAGCGGGTCGCTGCAAAACTGGCTGCCATACAGTGCTCGGCCGCTATTCCCGCCTCGGCGTGGTAACGCGAAAACGCTTCGCCGCCGGCGGACCGAGCAAGCCACGACAAGCCGTCCTGGATTTGGCTCTGGTCCCAGAGTGCGCGATCTTGTTCCTCGAGCAGAAGCAGGCCCCCGCTTCCGTCCTGCCGTGACGGCATGCGAGCGCGGTGGAAGTGCATGAGCGCGATGAGAGCGAACGTTTCGGGCGTCGCGCTGATTGGGTGCTCGGCAAGCTCGCGTGCGAGACGAATCGCCTCGTCACAAAGTTCGAGACGGATCGGCCCCTCAACGTGCGACGATAAGTGCCCCTCGGTAAAGAGCACGTAGAGAATAGACTGCACGGCAGGTACGCGCGCCCGAAGCTCTTCGGGCGTGATTTCGCCGAGCTCGATCTCGGCCTCCGCGAGGCGACTGCGCGCACGAGCCACCCGCTTGTAGACGTTGGCTTCAGTCAGGAAAAGGCGCTCTGCGATCTCGCGCACGTCGAACCCGCAGAGCACCTTGAGCGCGAGCACCAGCTGCGATTCCACTGGAATGGCGGGATCGCAGCATGCAAACAGCATACGCAAGAGGTCATCGCGCACGTCGGCAGCGAGGAAGGCGTGCGGGACATCCGTGGCGACCTCGCCACCGGTAAAATCGTGGTGTTCGGCAAGCTTCTGGCGCCGAGTCTGAAGGCGAAGCCCCCCCGTGAGTTGGTTCAATGCTACGCGATACAGCCACGCCGACGGGTTTTCGGGGACCGACGACTTTGGCCACGTCTCGACAGCAGTCGTGAGAGCCTCCTGAACGGCATCCTCGACCTGCTCGAGACGATGAACGCCGACCCGTCGCGAGAGCATCGCGACGAGTCGACCGTATTCGTGGCGAAAGAATTGCGTGTCGAGCTCGCTCATCCAGGCGTTTTGATCTCGATCACCTCGACACCCGAGCCGGGTCGGACGAGCCCCGGACACCCACGCGCGATCTGCAGCGCCTCATCCAAACTCGGTGCAGCCACGACCATGTAGCCACCGACGAGCTCCTTCACCTCGACGAGCGGACCGTCGGGCGGAGGTTCTGGTAGGGCAATACTCCCGACGCCCAAACGCCCACCCAGGTCGACCAGGTTGTCGCGAAACTTATCCCGCCACTGGTTGAATTTCTCGTACATGGCCTGCATTTGGGCGGGCGAGGGCTTCTCGGCCTGCTGGCCTCCGCCAGGGAAGCTGCGCTGGAGACACAGGAATTTCGGCATGGCTCATCCTTTCATGGGTCCGCGCATCCTGCACGAACAGCCTATGACGCGCGACCGGACGGCTTTTGGACACTCACCCAGGCGGTGACGCCTTCCACGGATCCGGGCCGGGATCGCCGCCACCCGCGGCGATCAGCAGTCGCCCGAGGAAGTGAGGCCAGCCGATCGCGTGCTTCGCGGCCTCCGCGTCTACCAGGCCGCTGTGCTCGAGCTGAACGTGCGTCGACGTGCCGCGTGCCTCGAATGAGATGCATAGGCGCGTCGTGCCCGGCGGCATCACTTCGCTCCCCGCTTCACCCCAGGCGATTTCGATGTAGCGCGGCCGTTCGATGCGCACGAAGTGCCCTCGGATGAGCACGCCGTTGATGTCGACGGAAAAGACTCCGCCACTCTGCGCCTCCAGGCGAGCCACGTCGCCCATCCAGCGCACGAGCAGCTCCGGGCGCAGGAAATACTCGAACACCAGAGCCTGCGGCGCCTCGATGTCCACGCTCATCCGAAACGACTCGCTCATCGCTTCTTCTCGATTTCTGCTTTGAGCGAGGCAAGCTTTGGACCCCAAAACGCCTCGACGAACGCAGCGACCGGCGCGAAACCCTCTCGCTTGATTGAGTAGAGGCTCTTGGTCCCTTCGCGCCGTGCCTCGACCAGACCGGCCTTTCCGAGCACGGCCAAGTGCTGCGACGCCGCCTGCTGCGAGACGTCGATCGCGTCCGCAATCTCGCCTACGGGCCGCGGTCCGCCGCGCAATAGTCGCAAGATCTCCACCCGCCGGGGTTCGCCGAGGGCCTTCAAGGCAAGGGCTGCGTCAGGTTCGCGCTTCACAAGTGCACGCTTGTGTACCAGATCGTGCCCTGCTACACCACAAGTAACTGCTTGTGGAGAACACATGACCACGATTAGCCATGACATCCATGCCGATTGCCCGCCCGAGAACGTCTGGAAGCTGCTGGCCGATCTGACGGCAGTACAGCATTACAACCCCGGAGTCCGCCGCGCGGGTGTCGACGGCACGCAGCAGAGCGGCGTCGGCGCTCGCCGCTGGTGCGAGCTCGCGCCGAAAGGGCGCGTTGTCGAACGGGTAACGCGCTGGGAGGACGGACGCGCCTTAGGCCTCGAAGTCGTCGAGAGCGACTGGCCGATCCGCTTCATGCGCTGGGTAACGCGCGTCGACGCGCAGGGCTCGGGCACCCGCATCACTCAAACACTCGAGTACGAGGTTAAGTTCGGACCGCTCGGCGCGCTATTGGATCGCCTGGTCATGAAACGCACACTGACCCGAACGCTCGACGGCGTGTTCGCGTCGCTCGCACGACACGCGGAAGGCGGGGTAGGATTGCGCGAATCGCGAAAGGATCCCTGAGCATGCCCTACGACGAAGCGCTAGCTGACAAGGTGCGACGTGCTCTCGCCGGAACCCAAGGCCTGACGGAAAAGAAAATGTTCGGCGGCATCGCTTTCATGGTGAAAGGGGCGATGCGTGTGGGCGTCGACAAGACCGACCTCATCATCCGCTGTGAGAAGGACGAGACCGATCAGCTGCTGCAAAAAAAGGGTGTCCGGGTGTTCGATCTCTCGGGCGGACGCCCGATGAAAGGCTGGCTCTTGATCGGAACGGAGGCCACCAAGACGCCCGCAGACTTCAAATCCTGGATCGACTTTGCGCAGGCAGGAACGGCGAAAGGAGCGAAGCCGGTCAAGCACGCCAAGAAGAGCACGGCGGCGAAGAAATAGCGCGCAACGTTTCGAGCGCTACGGCCATTGCGCTTTGCTAACGGTCTCGCCCCTTCGCCCAGCCTTCCATGCGATCCAAAGCGTCTAGGTCCGCATCTCGGCGAACCTAGTCAGCTTCCTTGTCTACTCGGTCGGGGCGGGCAGATTCGAACTGCCGACCTCACGGACCCGAACCGTGCGCGCTACCAAACTGCGCTACGCCCCGAGCAGGCGGGCGCGGACAATGGTCGCTCGGCGGGGATCTGTCAAGGAGCGGCGCCGCTTTGGCCGCGATTTATTTGGAGATAATGCGCGTTTGAGGCGGGGCCGGCGTGGCTCAGGGCTTGCGCTTCTTGAGTTCGGCGACGAGCGCGGGGACGGCTTGGAACAGATCCGCGACGAGACCGTAGTCGGCCAGCTGGAAGATGGGCGCTTCAGGGTCTTTGTTGATCGCGACGATCACTTTGGAGCCCTTCATGCCGGCGATGTGTTGAATGGCGCCCGAGATGCCGATCGCGACGTACAGGCTCGGCGCGACCACCTTGCCGGTTTGGCCGACCTGGAAGTCGCCGGGGGCGTAGCCCGCGTCGACCGCGGCGCGGCTCGCACCGAGGGCGGCGCCGAGCGCGTCGGCGAGCGGCTCGAGCACTTCGAAGAATTTTTCTTTCAGCGCGCGACCGCCGCTCACGATCACGCTCGCTTCGGTGAGCTCGGGGCGCTCGCTCTTGACGGCCTCGAGCGACACGAACTCGACGCGGCTCGCGGCGGCTCCGGGCGCGACCTTGGCGAGCTTCTCGAGCGGGGACGAGCCACCACTCGGCGCTGCGGGTTCGAACTCGCTCTGGCGCGCGGTGGCCACCTGAATCGGCGTCGCGAGTTGGCAATAGCCGTAGGCATTGCCGGCGAACATCGGCCGTTTGTAGACGACCTTGCCGCCCTCCGCGCTGACCGCCGAGCAGTCACTGGCGAACGCTGCGTCGATGCGCGCGGCCACGCGCGGCATCAGATCTTTACCAATGCTGGTGGCGGTGGCCACGACCAGGCCGAACTTCTTGGCGAGCTCGGCGACCGTGGGTGCGTAGTGCTCGGCCGTGTAGTGCGCGAGCGACGGATCGTCGCAAGTGTAGACCTTCGCGGCGCCGTAGCTTGCGAGCTCGGCGGCGGGTTGCGCGGTGTTCGAGCCGAGCACGAGAATCGAGAACGAGCCGCCTAGCGCGGGCAGCGCCTGCTTCGCGAAGGCGATCGCCGACAGGGTGGATTTCTTGAGTTTGCCGTCTTCGGCGAGCTCTGCAACGACGAGTGCGTCAGCCATGACTCATATCACCTTCGACACGTTGGCGAGCTTTTCGACGAGCTCGCTGACGTCCTTGACCTTGCCGCCGCCGGAGCGTTGCGGCGGCCGTTCGAACTTCGTGTAGTGCGTGCTGAGCTGCGCGCCGCTGACCAAGTCGCCGAGCGACTTCACGTCGAGCGGCTTCTTCTTGGCGGCCATGATCGCGGGCAGCGGGGCGAAGCGTACGCCGTCGTTGTATTTGAAGCCGGCCTCCGTGAGCCGGGAAAAGACGCTGGTCGGCGAGACGATGCGCAAATCGACCGTGACGAGCGCGGGCAATTTCACGCGCAGCGTGAGCACACCGCCGTCGACCTCGCGCCCCACGAGCAGCGCGCCGTTTTCTTCTTTGATGGTGGCGGCGAAGGTCGCCATCGGCAAATCGCAGAGCTCGGCCAAGCGCTGGCCGACCTGGTTGCTGTCGCCGTCGACGGCCTGCTTGCCCATCAAGACCAAGTCGGGCTTCTCCGCGTCGACGATCGATTTGAGAGCGAGCGCCACCAAGCGCCCGTCGAGATCGCCGTCGGTCGCTTCCACCCGAATCGCGCGATCGGCGCCGGTCGCGAGCGCCGCGCGCAGCGTGGTTTCGGCTTCCTTCGGCGCGATCGTGACGACGACGACTTCGCCCTCGCGCTTCTTCGGCGTCTTGCCGTTTTCGGTCAGGCGTAGGGCCGCCTCGAGCGCGTAGTCGTCGAATGGGTTGGTCTTCCACTCGAGCCCCGTGGTGTCGACCGCGGTCCCGCCCGCGGCGATCTTCACTTTGTTGGCGTTGTCGGGATCAGCGACTCGCTTGAGGGCGACCAGGACTTTCACGATGCGATCTTCTCCGGCGCTCGGCCAAATGGCCGAAAGGTTTCAACAATCCTAACGGCAATCCGCGCGGGCGGCTAAGGGTCTTTGCTTGGGCGCTGGCGGGCACCAGATAGGCGGCAGCCCACAAATTCCTTGCTCATGCGGGAACTTCGTAGGAATTGCGTTGGGCGTAGGCACCCATGCTCCACCGGTCCTTGCCACGATCAGCATGCAACTAGCGACCGATTTCCTGGTTCTCGGCTCCGGTATCGCCGGGCTCACGTTTGCGCTGCGCGCGGCAGAGCATGGGGAAGTCGTGCTCGTCACCAAGCGAGCGTGCGAAGACGCGGCGACCAGCTGGGCCCAGGGCGGTTTGGCGGCCGTGCTCGCGCCGGGTGATTCGTTCGAGAAGCATTGCACCGACACGATGGTCGCGGGCGCCGGCCTGTGTCACGAGGTGGTGGTCGAGCTGTGCGTGCGTGAAGCGCCGGACAGCGTGCGCTGGTTGAGCGAAATCGGCGCAAAATTTTCGGTCGCCGAAAACGGCGAATTCGATCTCGGACGAGAGGGCGGGCACAGTGAGCGCCGCGTCGTCCATGCGGGCGACATCACGGGGCGCGAGATCGAACGCGCGCTGCTCACCGCCGTGCGGAGCTCGCCGAACATCCGCGTGCTCGAGTGGCACATGGGCATCGACTTGATCACGATGAGCAAGTTCGGCGGACCGGATCAGTGCGTCGGCGCGTATCTCCTGAACGAGAAGCGCGGCGTGGTCGAAACCATCCTCGCGCGCGCCACGATCCTGGCGACGGGCGGCGCGGGCAAGGTGTACCTCTATACGTCGAACCCCGACGTCGCGTCGGGCGACGGCGTGGCGATGGCCTACCGCGCGGGCGCCGAGATCGCGAACATGGAATTTTATCAATTCCATCCCACGGTCCTGTACGAGCCGAAGGCCAAGAGCTTTTTGATCAGCGAGGCCCTGCGCGGGGAGGGTGCCGTGCTGCGCTTGCCGGACGGCGACGCGTTCATGGCGCGGCACCACGAGATGAAGGATCTCGCGCCGCGCGACGTCGTGGCGCGCGCGATCGACTACGAGATGAAACGCACCGGCTCCGAGCACGTGCTGCTCGACATCACCAGCAAGCCGGCGGATTTCGTGCGCTCGCGTTTCCCGAACATTTTCGCCGAATGTCTGAGTTACGGCTTCGACCTGACGACCACGCCGATCCCGGTCGTACCGGCCGCGCACTACATGTGCGGCGGGGTGACTTCGGATCTGCACGGTCGCAGCTCGCTGCCAGGCTTGTGGGTGCTCGGTGAAACAGCCTGCACCGGTTTGCACGGCGCCAATCGCCTGGCTTCGAACTCGCTGCTCGAGGGCCTGGTGTTCGCGCGCCGCGCGGCCGACAAGCTCGGTCAGCAGATCGCCGAGTTGCGCTCGGCGCCCCATCCCACGGTCCCGGAGTGGCAGACGGGCTCCGCCGCGGCGAGCGACGAGGCCGTCGTCGTCTCGCACAACTGGGACGAGATCCGCCGTTTGATGTGGAACTACGTCGGTATCGTGCGCAGCGATGCGCGCCTGCGCCGGGCGGCGCGGCGGATTGCCATGTTGGAAGAGGAGATTCGCGAATATTATTGGAAGCACCTGGTGACGCGAGATCTGCTCGAGCTCCGCAACATCGCCACCGTCGCGCAGCTGATCGTGTCGTCCGCCGCGACGCGCGGGGAGAGTCGCGGCTTGCACTTCACGATCGATCATCCAGAGACCATGCCGACCTTCGCCGAGGACACCGTGCAGAAGCGCGGCGTCGTCCCACACTTGCGTGGGCGCTGACTTGGACAAGTCGCGCTGGAGCGCACGGCGATGAAGCCCGAATTTTCGTTCCGCGCGGCCTTTGCCTGGACCGCGCTGGTCACGTTCGGCTGGGAGCTCGTCGCGTACGGTCTGGTCATGCACTGGCCGCGCATCGCAGACAGCTTGGTCGCGCTCGGCGGCGTGCAGGTCATCGTGTACGGGCTCGTGATCGCGGCCATCGTCCGCTCGCTCGGCGTGGGCCCCACGGCCGCGCTCGGGCTGCGCCGCGCGCCGCTCGGCGTCTGTGCGCTCTCCGCGCTGCTCGGCGCCGTACTGCAGATCCCGATCAGCGCGATCGACGACGCGATCGAGCGCCGTTGGCCGACGCCAGCCCCGATTCTCGCCGAGCGCGTCGCGCGCATCATTCCGCATTCCCTCACACAAGCCGTATCGATCACGCTGATCGTGGCGGTGCTCGGCCCGCTCGTGGAGGAGCTGTTCTTTCGCGGCGCGCTGTTCGGCGGCATGGTGCGCTCGCGTGGCGTGCGCCCCACGGCGATCGCCGTCTCGGCTTGCTTCGTCTTCGCGCATATGGAGATCAACGAGGCGTTGCCGCTCTTTCTCGTCGCGCTCGCGCTGGCAGAGGTGCGCGCCGCGACCGGCTCGCTGTGGCCCGGCTTCTTGCTGCACGGAGCCTTCAACGGCGTCACGCTCGCGCTGGCATTTCGCGGCAAGTTGCCGGGTGGCCAGAGCGCCGAGATCCCGGCGCGGCTGGCATTCGTCGGCACGCTGGTGACCGGCGCGCTCGGCTATCTGCTGCTCTCGCTTGCGCTCGCGAGCCCGCTGGCGCAAAAAGCTCGGGGCGAGGATTTGCGCCCGCCGAGCCCTCCAGCATGAACGCCAGTGCCCGAAAAATCGCGCTCTGTTTGCCCGGCGGCGGCGCGATGGGCGCCATGTTTCAGATCGGTGCGCTCGCGGCGCTCGAAGACTCGATTGAAGGCGTCGAGGCCAATCGCTTCGATTTGTACGTCGGGTCGGCCAGCGGCGCGAGCGTGGCCGCGGCGCTCGCGGGCGGTTTGCCGGTGCAGCGTATCTACCGGGCATTTCTCGACCCCGCGGACGTCTACTTCGGGCTCGAGCGCAAGCACCTGCTGCGCGTCGATCTGAGCGAGTGGCGGCGCACGCTCGTCTCGGCGCTCGGCGCGCTGCGCCACGGCGCGACCTCGCTGCTCTCGCGCAGCTCCGCGCCCGCGCCGGCGGCCCTCTGGGAGGAGCTCGACCGTTTGTACGACTCCCTGCCCGCAGGGCTCTTCACGCTCGACGGCTACGAGCGCTTCTTGGAGGATTTTTTCGTGCGGCGCAGTGTGCCCAACAACTTCTACGGCATGCCGCGGCCGCTGCGCGTGCTCGCGCACGATCTCGACAGCGGCGAGCTGACGGTGTTCGGTTCGGCCGGCACCGAGGACGTGACCGTGACGCGCGCTTGCGTCGCGTCGATGGCCGTACCGCCTTTTTTCTCGCCCGTTCGCATCGGTGAGCGCCACTACATCAATGCCGGCGCGGGCCAAATTGCGCACCTGGATATCGCGATCGAGCAAGGCGCGCGTATCCTGGTCGTCGTCAATCCGATGGTGGCTTTGAGCGTGGCCAAGGTGCCCACGGGTCACGGTCACCGCGACAGTTTGCGCGACAAAGGCATGATGTGGGTGCTGAATCAGGCGATGCGCGTCGGTATTCACAAGCTCGTGCGTGAGTCGTGTGAGCGCGTGCAGAGCGAGGGCGTCGCGCAGGTGATCGCCATCGAGCCCGCGCCGGAAGATTGCATTCTGTTCATGTACAACCCGGCCAGTTTCGAAGCGCGTCGCGCGATGCTCGAGTACGCCTATCGGCACACGCGCGCCGTGCTGAGCAAGGCATTCGCCACGCCGGACGGCCCGCTCGAGCGCGCCGGGCTACGGCAAAAGCCGCCGCCGAGCTCGGTATTTCCGTCGATGCCGCCGCCCACGCCATGAATCGCGGGCTCGCGCGCTGGCTGCTCGTCGCGCTCGCGAGCTCGGAGCTCGTTGCCTGCCGCAAGCCGTATCGCGTCGGTGAATTCGTGCTCGTCGACTGGGAAGAAGGCCGCGCGTTTCCGGCCTACATCACCGAGCGCATCGGCCGCACGCGCTTCCGCGTGCACTACGACGGCTACGATTGCGATCAGGAAGTGAGCCTCGAGCGCATCAAGGGCCGCGTGGACGGTCCGCCGCCGCCGCCGCCGCCGGGTACCGTCCCCTGCGCGCACAGCGTGCCGGTGGTGAAGAGCGCCGAACCCGCCGTCTTGCCCGCGCCGTACAAACCAGGCGATCACATCCGCGTCACTTGGCGCGGCTCGATCTACCCGGCCATCGTGCTGCAAGTCATCGCCAAGGATCGCTTCCTCGTGCACTACGAAGGGCTCGAGAACGCTTGGGACGAGCAGGTTCAGCTGGAGAGGATTGTTGGGAGAAGGTGAGCAGGGGAAGCGAAAATGAGAGAGCCGCTGAAGGTAGAGGCGCCGACGCCACGCAAAATCAAACAGCCACACGCAAACCAAAAACCAAATCACTCTCCAGCCATGTGCCCCATGCTCCGCCAGGCGGCGAGCAATCTCCCGCGCTCGGCGTCGTCGAACAGGCTCGGGCTCTTGTCCGCGGCGGACTTTGCGGTGCCGAGCCAGCGCGCCGCCGCGACGGAATCGCCGAGCGCTAGGTGGGTGAGGCCGCGGTAGAGGGCATACTCGGCGAAATCGCGAGCGGGTAGCGCGCGCGCCGCGGACTCGTAGTGGCGAAAGCTCGCGGCGGCCTGGGGGTAGCGCGCGTCTTCGAACGCCTGCATGCCGTCACCCCAATCGCTGTGACAGGCAGGCAGCAGGAGCAGCGAACAAAGCAGAGCACGCATGACCCTCATGTCGGCCGGGCTCCGGCGCGAGTTTTCCAAAAAAGCACGCATTTGGGTGAGCGCACGCGTTTTCGGGTTCAGGCAAGGCCGGAAAAGGGCCCGACTCATTGCGCGCCCCAGGGTTGTGAGCTAGCGATGCGCCGCCCAATGGCTACCCGCAACGACCTCAGAAATATCGCCATCATCGCTCACGTCGACCACGGCAAGACCACCTTGGTCGACGCCATGCTGCGCCAGACGGGCGTGTTCCGCGAAAACGAGGTGGTCGCCGAGCGCATCATGGATTCCAACGATCTCGAGCGCGAGCGCGGGATCACGATTTTGGCGAAGCATTGCAGCGTTCACTACAAGTCGACCAAGATCAACATCATCGACACGCCCGGCCACGCGGATTTTGGCGGCGAGGTCGAACGCACGCTGAAGATGGCCGACGGCGCGCTCTTGCTGGTGGACGCCGCTGAGGGTCCGCTGCCGCAGACGCGCTTCGTGCTCGGCAAGGCGCTCGAGCTCGGCCTGCCGATCATCGTCGTCATCAACAAGATCGATCGTCAGGACGCGCGCCCCGACGACGTGCTCAACGAGGTGTTCGACCTGTTCTGCGAGCTCGAAGCCAGCGACGCCCAGGCGAGCTTTGCGACGCTCTACGCCATCGGCAAAGAAGGCAAAGCCAAGCGCGAGCTCACGGACGAGGGCAAGAACCTCGAGCCCTTGATGGAAACGATTTTGGCCCAAGTGCCGCCGCCCAAGGTCGATCTGGAAGGTCCGCTGCAGGCGCTCGTGCACAACATCGAGCACGACGACTACGTCGGTCGCCTCGGGATCGTGCGCATCAAGCGCGGCAAGATTGCGGTCGGCCAAAACATCGCGCTGCTCGGCGAGGGCGGCCAAGTGAACCAGCGCATCAGCGCGATCTACGGCTTCGAAGGCACCAAACGCGTCAAAATCGAGGAAGCCGCGAGCGGCGACATCGTCTCGATCGCCGGCATGGAAAACGTGCAGATCGGCGATACCGTGGCCAGCGTCGAAGCGCCCGAGGCCTTGCCGCGCATCCAGGTGGAAGAACCGACGATCAAGGTGAGCTTCGTGGTGAACACGTCGCCCTTCGCCGGCAAGGTCGGCAAATGGGTCACCTCGCGTCACGTGCGCGAGCGCCTGATGCGCGAGGCCAAGAAGAACCTTGCGCTGCGCGTGGAGGAAACCGCGGAGCCGGACACCTTCCTGGTCTACGGCCGCGGCGAGCTGATGCTGGCGATCTTGGCCGAGACCATGCGGCGCGAGGGTTACGAATTCGCGCTCGGCATGCCGGAAGTCGTCACCAAGGACGTGAACGGCGTGCGCTCGGAGCCGGTCGAGCTCGTAATCGTGGATGTGCCCGAGCAGTTCGTGGGCGCCGTGACGACGCGCCTCGGCGAGCGCCGTGGTCAAATGACGAAGATGGCGAACCTCGGTTTCGGCCGCGCGCGCATGGAGTATCGCGTGCCGTCGCGCGGCTTGATCGGCTTTCGTTCGGCGTTTCTCACCGAGACGCGCGGCACAGGCCTATTGAACTCACTATTCGACGGCTGGGTGCCATACGGCGGACCGATGCTGCGCCGTCCGAACGGCGCCATGGTCGCCGATCGCGCCGGCACCACCACGCCCTACGCGCTCTTTCATTTGCAGCCGCGGGGCATCTTGTTCGTCGGCCCCGGCACCGCCGTGTACGAGGGCATGATTGTCGGTGAGCACAACCGCTCGAACGATCTCGACATCAACGCCATCCGCGAAAAGAAGCTGACCAACATCCGTGCGGCCGGGCGCGACGAAAACGTGATCCTGAGCCCGCCTCGGCAGCTCTCGATCGACACTGCGCTCGAGTACATCGATCGCGATGAGCTGGTCGAAGTCACGCCGGACGCGGTGCGCCTGCGCAAAAAAATTCTGAGCTGCGATCGCCGCCCGCGGCGCGACGACGACCGCGAAAAAGAGTAGCTGCCGATGGGAACCTGCGCGTTCGGCCCCACCGAGCACTACTGCTTGAAATTTGAGAGTTTCTCGAGAATTTCGCGACTTTCGGAGTGAGCTCCGTGGGCTTGCTTCGAGGTCCTGCGATCGAGGCGGGCCGTGTGCGAAACGGGCTCTGGTCCACCCCTTCGGGTGCCACGGGGCGCGGTCGCCCAGTTTTTGTTTTC
>DASXKQ010000108.1:0-7529 GCA_036496745.1 Polyangiaceae bacterium | reverse complement strand
CGACGAGATGAAGCAAGCGTTCAAGGACGGCAAGCTCGGCCACCACCACGACGCGCCGAAGTCCTGAGTCCCGAGCGCGTACTCAGACGCGAAGGCCGATCCGTGCTGCGCGGATCGGCCTCGCTTTTTTTGTGGAGAACGAGTCCGCGTTCGAGATGTGATACGCTGAGTGGGTGCTGGAGAACGCGTCTCACCGTCTCGCCGAGGCGCGCAGCCTCGAGTTGCACCGCGCGGTGGCGGCGAGGCTTCGCAGTGAGCCTGAGTTACTCGAACGAGCTCGCGAACGCGTGGCCGGGTGGCGTTCGAGTGGCACCGTGAGCGAGCACTACGTCGAAGCTTGGACCAAGCTACTGAGCGCCGGGGTTGCCGCGGTCACGGCAGCGCTCGAGGAGCAATCTGAGAGCGCGCACGATTTACGGCAATCTTCGCCGTTTGCGGGCGTGCTCGATGCACGCACGCGCTGGCGGATCCGCAAAGAAGTGCGTGAAGAGCTGGAGAGAGGGTGAAGCGCGCAGAGCTCGAGCATGTCATCCGCGCGGCGGCGGACATCGCGCAAGACGATGAGATCGTCGTGCTTGGGAGCCAGGCGATCTTGGGCCAATTTCCGTCCGCGCCTGCCGAGCTGTGCGTCTCCGAAGAAGCCGACGTCTATCCGCTCAATAGGCCCGAGCGTTGGGAGCTGATCGACGGCTCGATCGGGGAGCTTTCGCCGTTTCATGACACGTACGGCTACTACGCGCAGGGTGTTCAGGAAGGAACAGCCGTATTGCCGCAAGGGTGGCGCGAGCGACTCATTCGCGTGTCGAACGCGAACACGCGCGGCGCTACGGGGCTCTGCCTCGAGGTGCACGATCTGGTGATCTCCAAGTACGTCGCTGGACGCGAGAAAGATCGCCGCTTCGCACGCGCGGCGCTCGCCCACGACTTGTGCAATGAAACGACATTGATCGAGCGGCTCTCGCTCACGCCGGTGGACGAGGCAGCGAAGGTGCGCATTGCGGCGCTGATACGTCACGACGCGGCGAACGACCGGTGAAGGGATCGGTCAACGCGACGCAGGCAGCAAGCTCAGCTTACGCCGCCCCAGCCGATACACGCCGAAATCGTGTCGGTCGAGCGTGAACACGCGCGCGCTGCCGAGCGCCTCCGCCAGGACGAGCAGGGTCGCGTCGGCGAAATCCATCGGTAGATCTTGGTATTTGGACATCAAGAGCGCCGAGCGCTCGACCGCGCGCGCGTCGAAGTCCGCGAGATCCAGCGCGCCCCGCGCGACGAACGTAAGCAGAGCTTGCTGCGCGCGCTGGGAAAAGTCGAGCAGGTAGCTCGCCTCGGTGAGCACGGCCAAAGTGGTGACCAAGCGATCGCGCTCGAGTCGACCGAGCTCCTGGGTGCATGCCGTGTGGGCCGCGTCCGACGGGTCGAACAGCGCGACCAGTGGCCCCGTGTCAACGAGAACGACGTTGTTTTGCACGGAAGCGCTTTCTCAAATGTTCTTCGCTCCGCGAAGCGAGATCACCGACGCCGCTGCCGGGGTAACCGAGCAGCCCCTGCACCAGCTCCACGCGAGACTCGCGCTGCTTTTTGTGAGCCCGAGCACAGTATTGTTCGAGGGCCTCGCGGACTACCAGGGAACGTGTCACCTGGCGGCGCTCGGCGATCTCATCGAGCGATCGCTCGAGGCGCTCTGGAAGCCGAACCGTGGTCAGATCCATGACGCAAATGTATTACGTTTGAGAGGATTTTGCAATACGAGTGGATTCGCGCTACAGGGGGCCCACCTTGAGCCTCTTCATCGCGCTGATCCTCGGTATCGTCGAAGGTCTGACGGAGTATTTGCCCGTGTCTTCCACCGGGCATTTGATTTTGGTGAGCCAGTGGCTCGGCCAAGCGGGGGAGGGCGCGAAGGCGTTCGACATCGTGATTCAGCTCGGGGCGATCTTGGCGGTGGTCGTGCACTATCGACGCTTGCTCGCGGAGCGGCTCGTGGGGCTCGTGCGCGCGGATCGCGCGGCGATTCACCTCGCGCTCGCGTTGATCGTCGCGTTCTTGCCGGCCGCGCTGGTGGGCTTCGCTTTTCACAAAGCGATCAAGGCGCACTTGTTCGGTCCTCTGCCCGTTGCGGGCGCGTTGTTCGTCGGGGGTGTGCTGATGATCGTCGTGGAGCGCGTGCGCGCGCAGCGCGGCGACGTGGGTCTCGTGGGGCTCGAACACGTCACACCTGGGCGCGCCGTCGCTATTGGCCTTGGGCAGTGCGTGTCGCTCTGGCCCGGTTCGTCGCGCTCGATGTGCACGATCGTGGCCGGGCAATGCACGGGTCTCTCGACCGCGACGGCCGCGGAGTTCTCGTTCCTGCTCGCGCTACCGACGCTCGGTGCCGCTACCTTGTATGAGGGCTTCAAGGCGCGCCACGAGCTCACGTCCTCCGTCGGCGCCGCGCCGGTGTGGGTCGGTATGCTCGTTTCGTTCTTCGTGGCCTGGGCGGTGATCGCGGCGTTTCTCCGCTACTTGCAACGCCATGGGCTCGCGCCCTTCGGCTATTACCGGATCGTGCTCGCGCTGCTCGTGTTCTTGCTCGTGCGTTGAGCCGCGCGCGTCTCTCACGCTTGGACTACGGCGACTCCGTATGCGCGCAGCGTGGCGTCGCGCGTGACCAAGCCGTAGCCGGCCTCGAGCGCCTGGGCGACCAGCAGACGGTCGAACGGATCGCGGTGATGCCACGGCAGACTGCGCACGCGCAGCGCAGCGGCGAGGTCGAGCTCGATGACGTCGAAACCGGTACGCCGCACTACTTCAGGGAGCCAAGTCTCGGCGGACTTGGGTAGTTCGAGCTTGCCGAGCGACTGTTTGATGGCGATTTCCCAGGCCGTGACGACGCTGACGCAGGCTTCGTTGGCGCCGTCCTCGAGCGCTCGTCGCGCTTCAGACGCGAGCTGCGCGGGCTCCGTCGCAGCCCACAGGACGACGTGCGTGTCGAGTAGGAGCCTCACGTGTCGTGGATGCCGAGTGCGGCCGCGATATCAGCTGGCAGTTCGTCGAAGTCGGGATGAATCTTGGCTTGGCCGGCAAACAGGCCCAAGCGACGACTGCGAACGGCTGCTTCATAAGGGGTGAGCACGGCAACGGGCTTGCCGGCGCGCGCGATCACCACACGCTCGCCCGCCTCGACGTCTTCGAGCAGCTTGGACAGTTGGGTCTTCGCGTCGTGCACGTTGACCTTGCGCATGGACTAAGCTTAGCTAACTTGGAGTCATCGCGCCAGCTATTGAGGCGTATTCCAGCCGCCCACGTCCGCTACCAGGCGATCCGCTTGCGGCGGGCCCCAGCTGCCCGGCTCGTATTCGAACATCGGGCTCGGGCCGTGGATCACTGGGTCGACGATGGCCCAGGCGGCTTCCACCACGTCTTGGCGGGCGAAGAGCGTCGCGTCGCCGGCCATCGCGTCGCCGAGTAACCGCTCGTACGGGCCGAGCCGGCCGTCTTTGCCTTGCTCGGGCTCCTCCACCACGCTGAGCTCGACAGGGCGACCGCGCATGCCTTCGCCGGGACGCTTGGCGCGCGCGCCGACCGCGATGGCGACCTCGGGGTTGAGCCGGAAGCGCACGTAGTTGCCCATCGAGGGCGCGGGTTCGTGGAACACGACTTGCGGCGGATTGTTGAGCTCGATCGTGACCTCGGTCACCGTCTTGGCCAAAGATTTTCCGGCGCGCACGTAAAACGGCACGCCCTCCCAGCGCCATGAATCCACGTACAGGCGCAGGGCGGCATAGGTCGCCATGTACGAGTCCGCGTTCACGCCGGGCTCGTCGCGGTAGCCGCGGAATTGCCCGCGCACCATGTTGTCCACGTTCATCGGGCGAATCGTGCGCATCACTTTGGCTTGTTCGTCGCGCACGGCCTCGGGGTACGTGCTCGAGGGCGCTTCCATCGCGAGGTAGCTCACGATTTGCAGCAAATGATTTTGAATCACGTCGCGAATGACGCCTGTTTCTTCGTAGAACTTACCGCGACCTTTGACGCCGAAGCTCTCGGCCATCGTGATCTGTACGTTCTCCACGTAGCGGCGATTCCAGATCGGATCCAAAAACGCGTTGGCGAAGCGGAAGTAGAGGATGTTCTGCACGGCCTCTTTGCCGAGGTAGTGATCGATGCGGTAGATCGCGTCCTCGGGGAAAGCCTCGTGCAGCGTCTTGTTCAGCGAGCGAGCGGACGCCAAGTCCCGGCCGAACGGCTTCTCCAATACGACGCGGGCGTTCGCGGTGCAGCCGGCTTGTTGGAGTTGCTGCACGACGGTCGGAAACATCGAGGGCGGGATGGCCAGATAGTGGGTCGGCAACTTGGCCTCGCCGAGCGCCGCGCGCAGCGATGCGAAGGTCGCTGGGTCGCTGTAGTCGCCGTCCACGTAGTGCAGCTGTTTGGCCAGGATCGGAAATGCTTCGGCGTCGACCCCGCCGCCGTGCTCTGTCACGCTCGCTTTGGCGCGCTCGATCAACTGCTCGAGGCCGATGCCGGATTTGGCGACGCCCACGATCGGGAAATCGAGCTTGCCTCGCCGCGCGATGTTCTGTAGCGCGGGGAAGATCTTCTTGTAGGCGAGGTCACCCGTCGCGCCGAAGAACACCAGTGCATCGGATTTCGGTTTCTCGGAGGTCATGTCCCGGATTCTCCTCTGATGGCCGCACGGGGCCGAGCGAACAAGCTAGCCGAAAATGCCGGCAGCTCCACGTCCGATCGCCCATCCCCTGTGGTTCTGGCCGCGAGCGCGCCCGGGCTGCGGCGTCAGATGCCGGCCTTCTCGAGCGCGTCCTTGAGACGTGAGTCGTCCAGGATGTTCGATTTTTTGACTTGGGCGCGCAGTGACTCGAGCGTCTTGTGCGGCCAATCCTTCTGAAACATGTTGACGAGCCACTTGGCGACCGACCCTTTGGGATCGCAGAGGAGCTCGGCGAGCACGCGCGTCTTTTTGCCGTCCTCGATCGAAGTGAGCACGAATTTGCCGTAGATGAACTCGCCGCGCACGTAGTCGGTCTTCGGCGCGCCGGCGTCCGTCACCGAGTGGTAGTTGAGCGCGATCTGCTTGTTCTCTTTGCTGAACTCGAGCTTGGTGTCGAACACGAAATCCCGGTCCTTCAGGATGAAGGGCGTCGTCACGTGATCCCACTCCACGTACTCGACGTCGCTCACCTTGCGCACGGTCTTGGTCTCGCTCAAGCTGTCGATCCACTCGGGCGCGCGCTTCGTGTCGATCAACACGCTCGCCACCCGCAAGATCGGCGCGTTGACCACGCCCTCGCCGCGCAGCGCGATGATCGGCGAGCCGGGGATGTCGCGCCGAAACACGGCGATGCCGTCGTCCTCGCCGAACTTTTCCCAGGCGGTCTCGGGCGAGTCGGCGCGCAGGGCGGGCGCGAACGCGGCGGCAGCGAGGAATGCGAGGCCGAGCAACGCGTGACGCATGTCGCCCCGATGATAGAGCCTTTTTCGCCTCGCTCCATCCACGGATCCCGCTCCAGCAGTAAAGTGAGAATAAAAAATTACACCACAGATGCCCGCGACGACCCCGCGCCCGGGGCTCGTAAGGGGCGAATACCAACCTGGGAGCGGTTCCAGCCCGCCGCGCGCGAAGCGTGCCCGCCGAAAGGCCGAGATGCTAAACTGACGGCCATGTCGAAGCTCGACTCGTCTTCTTTTCTTAGCTCGCTCCTCTCCTATGCCGTGG
Source organism: Polyangiaceae bacterium (assembly GCA_036496745.1). GTDB lineage: Bacteria > Myxococcota_A > Polyangia > Polyangiales > Polyangiaceae > PMG-095. The sequence continues at coordinate 1,813 of DASXKQ010000108.1, read as the reverse complement.
CGGGTGCCTTCGCGCTATGCGTCGCACCGGCGGCAGCGCAAGTCACACAGACCGACGCCGCCAAGACGCCGCTGCCGCAGCCAGTGGGCAGCGCGGAGCTCAGCCTGGTCGGTGGCGCTTGGGCCTGGGATGTCGACACGCTGTCGTACACGAGTCCGAGCGGGATGAACTTGATGGGGAAGACGATCCGCTACGGGGACTACTATTCGCCGAACGGCGGTTACCCTGCCGGCTCGCAGGTGTTCCCGCAGTTCGTGAGCACGTGGATGCCGGATCCGACGAACCCCAACAACAAGATCTACACGAACGACGACGCGATCACGCTGCAGGGCTTGTTCAAGTGGCGAGGAGAAGCCATCGATCCCGTGAAGGACGCCAAGACGGGGCCCGGCTATTTTTCGCCGGCCTGCGGCTTCGACGGTAAGCTCCTTTTGCTCGGCGGCAACTGCGACGTGAAGTTCGGTTGGTACAACGTGTCCGATCCGAACAGCACGACTCCGCCCACGCCGGATCAGATCTACCCGTTCATCCCGGAGCCGACTTTCGTCCCCGATCCGGCGCAGCCCGCCGGAACCACACTGGCGCAAGATCTCAAATGCAACGACGGCAACGTCGGGTCGCTCAAGAAGGACGGCTTCTGCCCGCTCGCCTGGGACAATCGTCACCCGTACGACCTGTCGATCCAGCGCTGGGACAACACGAAGGTGTTCCCCTCGGGCAACATCAAGACGGACCCGCACTACACCGGGGGCTACGTCGCCTTTGCCGTCATCACGGACCCGAACAACGCCAAGTGCAACCAGAACAAGTTTTCGCTCTACGGGCAAAACCCGAAGAACTCGCAGGGCGTGCCGTGGGTCACCACGCTCATCTACCAGTCGACCATCGACCCGAGCTCCTTCTACATGGCGTTCGAGGATCGTCCGATGTCCACCGCGGACTGGCGCGTGAGCGGCATTCCCAACGATCAGTTGGGCGGCTGCGACGGCGATTTCAACGACTTCGTGTTCTACGTGTCCGGCATCACCTGCGCCGGCGGCAATCAACCGTGCACCACGCAGTATCAAGGCGCGTGCGCGGTCGGTCACACCGATTGTGCTGCCGACGGTGAAACGCCGACGTGCCGCCCCGTCGTGCAACCGAGCCCGGAAGTGTGCGACAACATCGACAACGATTGCGACGGCGTGATCGACAACGGCATGGGTCTTTGCCCCGATCCCAGCAAGTCCATTTGTTACCAGGGCACTTGCGTCGGTAACTGCGGCAAGGGCGAGTTTCAGTGCGATGGCAACAAGGTGTGTGACGCGACCTCCGGCTATTGCGTCGATCCAACCTGTTCCGGTGTGTCGTGCCCACTCGGCCAGTCTTGTCAGGGAGGGACGTGTGTCGATCCCTGTGCGAGCGCGAAGTGTCCCTACGGCCAAGTGTGCGAGCTCGGTCAGTGCGTCGATCCGTGCAAAGGGGTGACCTGTCCGACGGATCGCGTGTGTGAAAAGGGACTCTGTCTGGCAGCCTGCCCTTGCCGCACCTGTGACTCCGGCCTGGTCTGTCAGAATGGCACGTGCGTCGACACCGCCTGCGCGAGCGTCACCTGCGACCCTGGTAAAATGTGCGTCCTCGGCGTTTGCAAAGATCCCTGCGACGGCGTGAGCTGCCCTCACACGGGTGACGTTTGCTCAATGGGTACCTGCGTCGCCGGCAACGTCGCCAGCGGTGGTGGCCCCGGTACGGGCGGAGGCATCGGAAGCCTCGCGGGCGGCGCGACCAGCACAGGCGGCTCGCTCGGCAACCTCTCGAGCGGTGGCGCAGCAGG
>DASXKQ010000107.1:0-21435 GCA_036496745.1 Polyangiaceae bacterium | reverse complement strand
CAGCGTGGCGGCCGCCGAAAAGATCGGCGTGCTCGTGCCGCGCAAGACGGGCACTGGCTTCTACGATCGGTTTCGACATCGCCTGATGTTCGCGGTGCTGGATCTACAGGGGCGCGTGATCGCTTTCAGCGGACGCGCGCTCGTCGAACCCGAGCCCGCAGAACTCGCGCGGCTCGGCCTCGAATCCACCGCGCAACCCGGCGCCGATCCCCCTGCGAAATACCTCAACTCGCCCGAGTCCCCGATCTATCGCAAACGAGAAGCGGTGTTCGGTTTGTACCAAGCGCGGCAGGCCCTGCGCGCCGGGGAGACCTGCGTCGTCGTCGAAGGAAATTTCGACGTGATGAGTTTGCACGCGCGTGGCATCAAGAGCGCGGTCGCGCCGCTCGGCACCGCGTTTACGGAGGAGCAAGCGCGCGCCATTCGCCGCTTCTCGCCGGAGGTCACCTTGCTGTTCGACGGTGACAGCGCGGGCCGTCGTGCCACGGTGGCGGCGCGCGACGCGTGTCGCAGCGCGGGTCTCACCGCCAAAGTCGCAACCTTGCCGGACGGCATCGATCCGGACGAGCTCGTACGCCAGGGCGGACCCGATGCGGTCAAGCGCTCGTTGAAGGCGGCGCGGGGCATGCTGGAATACTTGATCGATTCCGCATTGGATCAGAGCTACGCAAGTGCCGATGCGCGTGAGCGCGCCGAGCGTGTGCGCGCGGTGAAGGAGCTCCTCCGCTCGGAGGAGGATCCGACCGTGAACCTGATGGCGCAGCGCTACGCGGATCGCGTCGCGGCGGCGCTCAACTTCCGCGACTTCAAGAGCTTGCTCGACGCCAACGCGCGCGAGATCGGTCGAGCGCTGCGCCACGGCGACAAAGAGTCGGCCAATCAGCCGGCGCAGATCGATCCGCCGACGCGCGCTCGTTCACGAGCGAAACCGGGGCAGCTCGGCCTGGATGTTCTGGGGGCAATCTTGGATTTTCCAGAGCTTCTCAACAGCAATGAAGCTTTCGAAGCAGCGACAATCCTCGATCGCGAGACGGCTGACGCGCTTGCCGCAGTGCGTCACGCTTGGGGTGGAAATGCGCTCGACCCTGAACAAGTGCTTGCGAAGCTGCCGCCTCCGATCCATCCATTCGCCCGCGCTCGCCTGGTAGCGCCTCGGCACGAACGGCTAGAGGACGCTCTGAACGAGCTCCAAGGGAACGTCAAGAAGTTGAGAGCACTCGAGTTGTCCCACCAGAAAAACGAAGTCGTGGGAGAACTCGAGCGAGCTGCCAGGCTGGGTAACTTCGAAGAGCAAGCGCATCTGCTCCGAGAGCTTCAAGAAAAGACGCGTCGCGCGCGACAGGGCGGCGCATAGAGAGGTTCTAGTGGGATCCAAGAAGTCCGAACTTTCCTCACACTCCTCGAAGAAGAGCGCGCCTAGCGCGAAGGCTGCTGCGCCTAGCAAGGGCAAGCAGAAGCCCGTGGTGCTTGCGAAGTCCGCCAAGAACGGCGCGCCTCCCGCGCAAGCCCGCGGCGCCGACAAAGACGACGACGATGACGATGATTCGTCGTTCCCGCCGCCGACGAAGGCGAACGGCAAAGCCAAAGAGCAACTGATCAACCTCGGCAAGACCAAGGGCTTCCTCACGTACGACGACGTGCACGAGGCGCTACCCGGCGAGGACGTCGGTCCCGACCAGATGGACGACGTGCTCTCAGCGCTCGACGACGAAGAGATCGAAGTCGTCGACGACGCCAGCAACATCAAGATCGCGCCGCACCGCGCCGCGGACGACGACGCCCCGCAAAAGACGGCCGCCAAGAGCGAAACCGATGATTCCCCGGCGGAAGGGCCCACGCCTTCCACCGCGCCCGCGCGCGCCGGCGACGACGAATACTACAAGAGCAACGACCCGGTGCGCATGTACCTGCGCAAGATGGGCAGCGTGGCGCTGCTCACCCGCGAGGGTGAGGTCGAGATCGCCAAGCGCATCGAGCAGGGCGAAAACGAAGTGCTCTCGGCGATCTTGTCGAGCCCGGTCGCCGTACGCGAGATCATCGACATTGGCGAGCGCCTGCGCAACCACAAGATCCGCGTCAAGGATATCGTCCGCGACGCCGAGGACGAAGAGCACGAGTTCGACGAAGAGGAGGCGGACCGCCGCATCATTCGTCTGATCGATCGCGTCAAGCGCCTCGACAAGAAGAACCAGGAACTCGCCGAGGAGCGCAAAGGCGCCGCCGATCTGCGGCGCAAGGCGATCGACAAGGAGCTCTACGACAACAAGAAGGACTTGGTGAAGACGCTGCAAGAGATGCGTCTCAACAAGAAGACGATCGACAAGATCGTGTCCAAGCTCAAATCGATGATCGACCGCGTGCACCGCGCCCAGGGCAAGGTGTTCGAACTCGAGAAGATCACGGGCACGAGCAAGGCCGAGCTCAAGAAGATGCTGCGGGACGCCAAGGACAACCCCGCCGCCGAGAACGAGCTGGCGAAGAAGCTCGGCGTCGAGCGCAGCGAGCTCGAGATCATGGATGAGGCCTTGAAGAGCGCGCAAAAAGGCGTGCGCAAGGTCGAAGAGGAACTGAAGATCGACGTCAACGAGATGCTGCGCACGTACACGTCCATTCGGATGGGCGAGCGCAAGGCCGAGAAGGCCAAGGCCGAGCTGGTGGAAGCGAACCTGCGCTTGGTCGTGTCGATCGCCAAAAAGTACACGAACCGCGGTTTGCAGTTCTTGGACCTGATTCAGGAAGGCAACATCGGCCTGATGAAGGCGGTCGACAAATTCGAATACAAGCGCGGCTACAAGTTCAGCACTTACGCCACCTGGTGGATCCGCCAAGCGATCACGCGCGCGATCGCCGATCAGGCCCGCACCATCCGTATCCCGGTGCACATGATCGAGACGATCAACAAACTCATCCGCACCTCACGCTACCTGGTGCAAGAGTTCGGCCGCGAGCCGACGCCGGAGGAGATCGCGGAGAAGATGGAGCTCCCGCTCGACAAGGTGCGCAAGGTCCTCAAGATCGCCAAGGAACCGATCAGCCTGGAGACGCCCATCGGTGAAGAAGAGGACAGCCATCTCGGCGACTTCATCGAAGACAAGAGCGTCGTCAGTCCGGCCGAGGCCGTGATCAACATGAACCTGAGCGAGCAGACGCGCCGCGTGCTCAAGACGCTCACTCCGCGTGAAGAAAAAGTACTGCGGATGCGCTTCGGCATCGGCGAAAAGAGCGACCACACTCTGGAAGAAGTCGGGCAAGACTTCGAGGTCACTCGCGAGCGTATTCGTCAAATCGAGGCCAAGGCGCTGCGCAAGTTGCGTCACCCGAGCCGCTCGAAGCAGCTGAAGAGCTTCATCGACAGCTGACGTCGGCAGATAGCTGAAATCCGCTAGACCGCGGACTTTCCGGCTCGTCTGCCCGGGCGGCTCGAGCCACCCGAATCGCCCGGACCAGTCGAACATTCGCGAGCGGCCCGCCAAGGCCGGTTGACCGCGCCAATGCTCGCTTGACGGGGAGCGATCGTGTGTGTGAAAAGGCACTGTTTCCCTCTTTTCGCGCGAAGCCTCACCGTGGGAGTCGACAGATGAAGTTTGGTATGGGCAAAAGTCATGTAGCGCTTACGGCGCTGATCACAGCAGCCGTGGCAGTCGTCGGATGCGGCGGCACGATCGCATTCGAGGGTAAGCAAGCCCTGTCGATTACGGGTTCACCCCCGCCGCCACCTCCGCCGCCACCTCCACCGCCACCTCCGCCGCCTCCCCCGCCGCCCGAGCCGCCGCCGCGCGTCGAGGTGCGCAACAACAAGATCGAGATTCACGAGAAGATCCAGTTCGCGGTCGACAAGGCGACGATCCTCGAAGCGTCCTTCGGGCTGCTCGACGAGATCGTCGGCGTGATTCAGAAGAACCCGCACATCAAGAAGATCGGCATCGAGGGACACGCGAGCTCCGAGGGTGACAAGAAGCACAACCTGAAGCTCTCGGACGATCGCGCGAAATCGGTGATGAAGTACTTAACCGATCACGGCGTAGACAAGGATCGCCTGACCGCCAAGGGCTACGGCTCGACCAAGCCGCTCGTGGACGACAACAAGAAGGACGACAGCGAAGCGGATCGCGAAAAAGCGCGCGAGACGAACCGTCGCGTCGAGTTCAACATCATCGAACAGGACGTCACGCAGAAGAAGGTCGAAGTCGACTCCAAAGGCGCCGAAAAGGTGATCGAGGAGAAGAACTCGACCGAAAAGAAAGAGCTGCCGATGACGCCGGAAGAGGCGGACGCCGCGAAGAAGGAGGCCGACGCGAAGACCGCAGACAAGAAGGGCGCCAAGACGGCGGACAAGAAGCCAGTCGCGGACAAGAAGCCCGCGCTCGACAAGAAGCCCGCGGCAGCAGACAAGAAGCCCGCCGACAAATCCAAGGCCGCGCCGGCCAAGCCCTGAGCGTCAGATTCGGAGAATTGCAAAATGAAAAAGGCATTGTTCGCTCTCACGCTGCTCCCCGTCCTCGGTTGTTCGTTTCACGCGCGTTCGCCCGAGGAGTACCGCGACGCAACCGAAGCGCTCTTGCAAAGTAAAAACGCGGACGTCAAGCTCTGCTACGACGACGCGCTCAAGACCAACAAAGAAGTCGCCGGCGACGTAACGGTGCACTTCAAGGTCGAGGCCGAAACCGGCAAGTTGTTCGACGTCACGGTCGACGCGGCCAAGACCAAGGCGCCCGAGCCGCTCAGCCAGTGCGTGGTCAAGGCGCTGAACGGCCTCGTGCTCAATCCGCCCGATGCGAATCTCGGCGACGCGACGTTCGCTTATTCGTTCATCGTCGGTCCGCCCGCCCCCGCCGGCGGCTGAACGAGCCGGCCCAGCGCCGGCGCGGCACACGCAAATCGCTCGCGGCTTTGGGCCGCGAGCGATTTCGCGTTTCTAGCCCGACCAGGGATGGCCGAGCTTGTCGAGCGAGCTCTTGGCTTCCGAGCGGTACGGTGAGTCGCGCGGGCCGAGCAAGCGCAAAAACTCTTCCCAGTGCTTGACGGCTTCGGGCACGAGGCCGAGCGCTTGCGCGAGCAGACGATGCGCCTCGCCGGCCCACGCCGGCGGCGGGTCGGTGCTGGCAGCGAACTCGAGCGCCTTGCTGAGCTGTTCACGCGCTTGCTCGCGTGAGTTGTTGGCAGCCAAGAGCTTGCCGTAGCGGAAATGCCAGGTGGCGTTGTCCGGTTGCGCGGCGAGCGCGAGTTGCCACTCACTGAGCGCTTGCTGCTCCTTGCCCAGATCGAAGTATGCGTCGGCGAGCGCGGCGTGGGCCTCGAAACGCGTGGGGCGGAGCTCGATCGCTTTGGTGAGATCGGCGATCGCGTCCTTGGAGGCGCCCTGGCGCTGGCGCAAAACGCCGCGCTGCCAGTAGGCATCTGCGAGTCCACGATCCAGGCGCAGAGCCTCGGCCAAGGCATGTTCGGCCTTGGGTACGTTGCCGGCTTCGTTCGCGGCCCAGCCGACGAACAGCTGGTACTCGGCGCGATTCGGATCAAGCTCGACCGCGCGCTCGAGTAGGTGCAACGCGTCCGCAACGCGCGTGCCGTCGAGCAACAGGGCGCGCCCGAGACAATGATTGGTTTCAGCGGACGTGGGTCGATCGCTCAGCACCTTACGGAGTAGCTCCTCGGCTTGTTTCCCGCCGCCAGCGGCAACCTTCGCGCAGCCGACGCGCAGCATCAGGTCGGTGTCGTTCGGCGCCTTGGCGAGAGCGCTCTCGTACTGCTTCAGCGCATCGGCGCTGCGCCCGGAGGCTTCGTACAGTAGGCCTCGCTCGAGCGCGAGCCCGGGGTACTCGGCGTCGATACCACCCACGTCGTCGAAGACCTTGCCGGCCGCGTCGTACTTGCCGTCACGTCGCAGCGCGACGCCCAACTTGAATTTGGCCGCCAAGTCCTCGGCGTCGAGCGAGAGCGCCTCCTGGAACTCGTGAACGGCTTCGGCGTAGCGCCCCTGCGAGAGCAGCACATCCCCGAGCGCCTTGTGGATCGCGGGCAGGTTCGGCAACTTGCTGCGGGCGTCTGCCAGGACTTTCTGTGCGCCGTCAGGGTTGCCGCTTTGGTTCAGCAAGAGCGCGAGAGAGATGTAGACGTCGACGGAGCCGGGATCATCGCCAGCCGTCTTCAGGGTATCGCGGTAGACGACCTCCGCCTGCGCCCGGTTACCAAGCGCCTCGAGCGTGCGACCGTACCAGTAGGCGACCGAGATCGACTGCGGATTCGCGTCGCGCAGCTTTTTCAACAGGCCGCTCGCTTCTTCGACGCGCTCGAGCCCGAGCTTCGCCTTGGCCACGCCAATTTGTGCCTGCAAGTTGTCCGGGTCGGCCTGCGTGGCCGCTTCGAAGCGGGCCTGCGCCTCCGAATAGCGGCTCGCCCGGTACAGTGTCTCGCCCAGGCCGATCAACGCGGGCGCCTCCTTCGGGTTGATCTTGAGCGCTTCACCGAAGGCCGCCTCTGCCAGCGACATGTGCGAGCGAGCGAGCTGAATCTCGCCGAGCAGCGTTTGCGCGAGCACGATCTCCTCGGGGCTCGAGAGCTGCGGGTGTTTGACGATGCCGTCGAGCGTCTGGAGCGCGTCGCCCTCGCCCGTGCGCGACAGCGTGTCCACGCGAGCCAGCAAAATCAACGCGCCGGTGTGACTCGGGTTCTGCGCGAGCGTCTCTTTCGCGAGCTTTTGCGCGGTCGCGCTGTCGCCCGCCAGAAAGCTCGCGCGCGACAGACCGAACGAAGTGCGCGGGCTCTTCTCGAGCGCAGCCGCCTGTGTCCACGCGGCGAGCGCAGCCTTTGCATCGTGTCCACGCAGTTCGACTTCTGCCAGCAAGAGCGCGCTGTCGGGATCGTTCGGCGCTTGGCGAGCGAGAGCCGTGACTTGAGTATTGGCTTGTGCGAGCTGACCTTCGGCCGCCACTCGCGCCGCGCGTGCCAGCGCGAGATATTGGACGTCGACGTCCTTGGGCAGGGCGTCGAGGGCCACGACGGCCTGCGCGTGCGCTGAAGGGTCGGCACCGAAGCGCAGCTCACCGAGAAATGCCGTAAACGCAGCATACGTGGCGAGTGGACGCAGGCGCTTCGCGCGGGCGCGCGCGGCCTGGGTGGCGCTGAATGCGCGCGCGGCATCGGGATAACTGTCGTGGGCGAGCGCGCTGCGGGCGCCCTTGACGGTGTCCGCCAAGAGCGCCTGGTACTCACCCGCTTTCAGCTGATCGCTGATGAAATAGGCGCCGAATGGGCCGAGCGACGGCACGAAGCTGAGCGCGCCGCCGCCCACCGCGACGACGAACAGTCCCGCAAAAATCTTGGGAGCCAGTCGACGGCGCGGGGCCGCCGGCATGACGGACGGCGCTCGTGCGATGCCGAGCGAAGCGCGCGCCGGGCCGACGCTTGCGCGCGGCTTGTCCTCCTGCGGGATCGCCCCAAACTCCATGTCCTCCTCGGAGCGCGCTGCGGGAGCTGCGGCTTCGATCGGAAGCTCGGAAGCTTCTGCGTCCGAACCGAGGTTGACCTCGCCGTACGCGGTACCTCCCCCGCTCTGGCGCACGACCGCCGCTGCTGCGGCTGCCGCCGTTTGCTCGGGCTCGCTGCTGCGGGCCGATGCCATCGGGATAGGCGCCTCGCCAAATAGGTCGGCTTCCTCGGCAGCGTACGGTGAAGCTTGTGGCCTCGCGCTGGGCGGACCCGCGTCTCCGCCGAGCTCGAGCGAACCGAAATCAGCGCCGAGCGGATCCGGCGGTTGCGACGAGCTCCCGAAATCAGGTGGTAGGCTCGGCACTTCGCGAGCGCCTTGTTGCGTCGGCAAGCCTGAGGCGCTCGGTGACGGGAACCCCGACGCGCTGAACGCGGGCAGCCCTGTGGCGCTTGCGGCAGGAAGGCTCGAGCCGCCCAAAGTGGGTAGTCCCGCTTGAGTCGGGCTCGGTAACGAGGCACCTCCCAAGCTCGGCAACGAGGCACCTCCCAGGCTCGGCAACGCAGGGCCAGCGAGACTCGGCAGTTCCACGTGACCGCGAGGCGGCGGAACTGAGTCATCGAGATCGAGCTCGAGACCGGTGCGCGCGCTCGGCAGACCTGCCGCAGGCGCAGGCAGGCCACCGCTCAACGACGGCAGATCCATTTTTGTTTGCGCCGATGGCAGCTCCACGCCTCCGAGCGACGGCAACTCCACCGCGAAGTCCGATTCGTCGTCCAAAGCGACGCTCGGCAGATCCGAGTCACGCAGATTGGGTAGTGGTACTTCGCTTGGTTTGCGAGCGGAGGGGGACTGGCCGGCGCCGACGCGCGCGGGCAGATCGGCGCGCGCGCTTGATCCCCCGACGGCGGGCAAGTCGACCCCGTAGTTTGGCACGGGTGAGCCCGGGCGGGCGCGCTGCCCGGCCGGCGACGGCAGATCGGCGGGCAGATTGCGGCCTGCCGTCGCGGGCAAGTCCAGGTCGATGGCCAAGGGCTCGTGCGCTTTTGAGCGCGCGGGCGCGGGCAGATCGTCATGGAACGAACCGGACGCCACGGACGCCGGCAGATCCACGATCTTGCTGGTCTCCGATTTGCCGGCGACGGCGGGCAAGTCATCGCGTGCGGGTGCCGGCGCAGCAGGCCGGGCGCGCGTCGGCATGGGTGGGGGCTTGCCCAATACTCCGCCTACCGCGGGGGGCGCGACGCCCACCATCGTGCCCTTCAGGTGTGCCCGAGCCGCCGCGCTCGGCATGGCTGGAGCTAGCGGCGCAGCCGCGGCGCCTGCCGGCGCAACGCCCAAGACCGTGCCCTTGTTCTCGCGCGGCCGCGGCGGAGCGGCCGGCGGAACCGCTGCCGCAGGCGCCGTTTGGGCTCCAAACGCCATCGGCGGCATCGTCGACTCGGCCGTTCCACCGAGCACGGGACTTGGCCCGGTACGGCGCGCATCGGACGGCGCTTCGACTTTGAACGACGTCCCGCACTTGGGACAGCGCATCTTGAGCCCGCTCGACGGAACGCGGCGCTCGTCGACTTGATACGGGGCTTTGCACCCCGGGCATTCGACCTTGAACATCTACCAGCAGGGCCCTTCAAACTTACTTTTAGCAGGACATCCCCGCGCTTGTCGCGATCCTTGCCAAACGGATTGTCGTGTCCCCGCGCGCGCCATCCGTGGTAGGGCGCTCCTCCCATGGAGCGTTCGACGGCAGCCTTGATCGGGTTTGGCTTCGTTGCGGCCGTCGTCGGTCTTACGATTTTCTCCCACGGATCGCACAAGGCTACGCGTCCGGCAGCCAGCGCTGTTCCGAGCGCGAGCCATTCGAGCGCGCCGAGCGCGAGCGCTCCTACATTGGATACCGACGGCGGCGACGCGCCGAACCCGGACGACGCCGGCGTCGTCCCGGTTACCGAGGGCTTCGAGACCTTTCCGGACGGTGGGAAGGTGCCCCCGCTGCCCGATTCGAGGCCCAATCAGGTCACGTTTGGGGTCGTGCAATTCAGCTATAAGGGCGCGCAATTTGCGCCTGCGGACGCGCGCAGCAAGGCCCAAGCGCTCGAGCGCGCCAACTCGACGCTCGAACTCGCCAAGCACGATTTCGCAGCTGCCGTCGGTAAGGGTGATCATGGCTCGACGGCGGACGCCGGCAAGATCCCGCGCGGCGTTCTCGAACCGCCTATCGAATATCTTCTGTTCATGCTGGACAAGGGCACCGTGCTTGCAGAGCCGGTCGACACGCCACGCGGCTACTGGATCTTGCGGCGAAACGATTGACCTCCGGTCGTCCGGTCCACCCTGGGCGTCATGACGCCGATGTGGGCGTAAATTCCGCTCTTCGAAACGCTCAACTCGAGCCTAGCAACCATTCGACAGGTCCTCTAAAGTCCTAGTGGATTCCGCCCGATCGCATGTCGAGCACTAATCCGTTGGCGCCGTCCTCGGCGCAGGACCTTACGTTGGTGACGTCCACAATCGCCCGGCTCCGCGCCGAGCACGACGGCGCCAGTGCGGGCACCGTGCAAGCCGTGCTCTTGCACGAGATCGGCGTGCTCGAGGAGCGTCTCGGCGACGAGGCCGCGAGCGCGCGGGATCAGCTGGGTGCCGTCAACGCCGAACCGGACTTCCGCGAACCGCTCGAACGGTTGATCGCGATCATCGAACGGCGCCAGTCCTACAAGAATTTGGGCAAGCTGCTCGAACGTTTGGTGCGCGTCGCCGAGCGCCCCGAGGAACGCAGTCGCGCATTACTCGATCAAGCGTTCTATCTCTGCGATCACGAAGAAGACTTCGGTGGCGCGCGCACGCTCCTCGAGCAAGCCACCGAAGAGTGCCCGAACGATGCCAGTCTATTCCTGGCGCTGGAGCTGATTGCGGGGCGCCTCGGCGACCCCGAGCTGCGCGAGCGTGCCGTCGCCGCGCGGGCACGCCTGACAGAGCATGCGTTCTGGAAGGCGCTCTTGCTGATCGATCTCGCCGAGCTGCGCCGGAGCCTCGAAAACTTTGCCGGCGCGGAGCAGGCTCTCGACGAGGCCATCGCGCTCGGCAGCCCAGCGACGTTCCTGGCGCTGTCCGCGCTGGCAGAGCTCGCCGACAAGACACAAGCGGCGGCGCTCGGAGCGCGGGCTCAGCTGCGCATGGCGGAGCTGATCGGCGAATCGCTAACGGACACCGTGCTCGGCGACGCGTTCGGCGTGCCCAGCTATCGACGCACGGCTGCGCACGCGGCCGATGCCTGGCTCTCTTCGGCCGAGCTCACGCGCGCGAGCGGTGAAGGTGCCCGCGCGATCGAGCTCCTCGAGCAAGCCTTGCAACGATTGCCGGGAGATCCGACTCTGCTGCGAGCCAGGCTGCACGCTGCGGAGACGGCGGGCGACACGGCGACCGCGGCTCGCCTCGCGCAGGCGGAGATCGCCCGCGGCAGCAAAGGCCCGGGCGCGGCGGCGCTCTGGATCCGCATCGCAGAGGCGGCCGCGGCAGAAGGCGACCGCGTGCTCGCGCTGGACGCCGTCAGTCACGCACTCAGCGAAGATCCAACCAGCGTCGCTGCCCGAGCGCTGCACTTGGATCTGCTGAGCACCAGCCCCGATCCACTCGCGTTCGCAGCCGCCCTGGAAGCGACGGCCGAGCAGCTCGAGAGCGACTCGGCCAAGGCGCGCCACTACCTGGTCAGCGCCGACGTCTGGGCCCGTCAAGCCAAAGACGCCCAGGGCGCCCGCGCCGCGCTCTCGCAAGCGGGCATGTTCGGGGCCGCGCCGTGGCTGGTCGCCCGCGTGGCGCGCATGCTGGCGTCCCTGATCGGTGACACGGCTTGGTACGAGGAAGCGACACGCCGCTTGAGCGCACAAGGCGCGAACGAAGCGGAACAGTCGGGCCTTTGGTTCGAGCTCGTGCGCGGTCGCGCTCTGCGTGGCGAACTCGCGGCCGCCGCTCAAGCCTGCGATGCGCTCGCGCAAGCTCCCGGCGGCGCATGGCTCGGCAATGTGCTTTCGGCGTACGCGCTGAGGCCATCCGCGCAAGCACCGACGACGCAGAGCGAAGACACGCCGCGCAGCGCGGAGCCGTCGGCCGCGCTGCGCGCGTTGAGTGAACAAGAATCGGACGGCCTGACTGCGCGCGCGTTGCGCGTCGTGATCACCTTGCGCGCGCTGATGCGCGACGACGTGCCCGCGGCCGTACGCGAGCTGGTAGAGCTCAACCAGAGCGAGCCGGGCGATCTCGTCGTAGCGCGCTCTCTCGCCAGCCTGCTCGGCGAAAGCGGCGACGTGAAGCGAGCTGCCGCCGTACTCACGGCCTGCGCGGCGGATACCAGCGACTCGGCGCTCGGCCGCGCTCTCGAGCTCGAAGCCGGCATTTTGCTGTGGCGCGTCGGAGATCGCCAAGCTGCAGTCGAGCGCTTCGACGGCACGCACGCGGGGAGCGACACCGCGCTGCTCGGTTGGGCACTCTCCGCCGCCGAGCCCGAGGATTTCAGCGCGCGCCGCCGCGCGATCGAATCACGTGCGGACAGCGCGCTCGATCTCGCGAGCCTCGAGCGTTTCGCGCTCGAAGCTGGCCGCGGTGGTGACGTCGCCATCGCGCGCTCGAGCCTCGACGCGGTGAGCCCGGGCGCAGTGCACGGCATTCTGCGCGGGGCGCTGCTCGCGCGCGCTCTCTGGAGCCCCGGCAACAACAACGAAGAGCAACGCGCCGAGGCGCTCGTGCAACTATCCGAGCTCGGCCCAGGCTCGGCCGCCCTCTTCAGCGGCGCGAAGTACGCCATCGACCTGGCGCAGAACGAGCAACCGGCAGTGCTGGTCCAGAGTGCGCGGCGCTTCGCGCAAGCCGACGACGGGCTACCCGCGGCGCTCGAGTGGCTAGCTGCCGCGGTGCAAGCGCGCGACCGACCCGAAGAAATACGTGCGCGCCGAGCCGTCGCCGATCGCTTGCCCGAGCCGCTCGGCGCGGCCATGCGCGCGAGCAGCGCGCTCGTCGGTTGGGTATCGGGCGAGGGCGCCGGCCAACCGATCACAATGGCCGCTCCGGCGGTGGCGTTGGCCAACCTAGAGCTTGCACCGCCCGGCTGTGATCCGAGGCGGCGCGCGCGTGCGCTCTTGGAAGTGGGAGGAGCGCACGGAGACGACGGCATCGGCCTGATGACCGCGCTCGCCGGCTACAATCAACTGGCGGCAGGCGACGCGCCCGGCGCATTCCACTCATTTCGACAAGTCGTCGAAGCTCACCCGGAAGAACTGATGGGTTGGGAGGGGCTCCGCTCCGCCGCGGAGCTGGTCGGCGATCGCGGGGCGCTCGCCGAGGCCTGCGCGGCGCTCGGCGACGCGCTGCATGACGCGGCTACGGGCGCGGCGTTCTGGGAACAAGCCGCGCTCATCTTGCTCGACGAATTCAAGGACACGACGCGCGGCGAGTTCGCGCTGTCGCGGGCGGTGGAGCGGGACGTGCGCCGCTTCACGGCCTTCGATCGCTTGTTTCGCATGGTGCGCGATCGCAAAGACGGGCCTCGTTTGCTCGAGCTCATTGCGCGGCGCTTGGACGTCGCCGACGATCCCGAAGAAATCATCAAGCTGTTCTGGGAACGTTCGCGCGTGCTGCGCGGCGCGGGCGACCGCGAGGGTGCGCTCAGCGCGCTCGAAAACGTGCGCATGCTCGAGCCGGATCACGTAGGCGCGCTCGCGCTGTCGGGTGAAATCTACATCAAGCTCGGGCGCTTCGCCGAGGCCGCCGAGAATCTCGCGCGCCTGGCCGGGCACGAGCAAGCTCCCGCTCAGCAGCGGCTGATGAGCGGCGTCGCGGCCGTCGATCTGTACGAGAGCAAGCTCGACGACGTATACGCCGCGCTCGACGTGCTCGCCGGCTTGCACCAAGCCGGGCTCAGTACGCTGCCGGTTCGCGAACGGCTGGCCCGCGCCGCGGCGCGCGCGGAGAGTTGGGACCAAGCAACGCAAGTACTCGAGCTCTTGATGAACGAGCGCGACAGCGCAGCCGGTCGAGTCGAAGCCGCGCGGCTGGCGATGGTCATTCACCGCGATCGACTCGGCAACAAGGCCAGGGCCGAGGCCGCGGTCAGCAAGTTGCTCGCCGAGCTGCCCGACGACGGGGAAGCGCTCGATCTGGTGCTCAGCGACGTGCTGCCGAAGGCGCACGCCAACCAACTGCTCGAGCGCGGGCTCGAGCGCACGCTGCGCGTGCTCGCCCGCGATCCGCTGGACGTCGAGCGCGTCGAGCGCGCGTCGCGTATGGCGGCTTTTCTGGGCAAAGCGGCCCTGCGCCAGGCAACACTCGGTGTCTTGGTGGCGCTCGGTGTGTCCTCGCCTGCCGTGGAGCAGGAGCTCACGCGCCTCGATCAGCGCGTCGCGCACGTGCCCCGCATCGCGATCGAAGAAGCCGCGCTGCCGAACCTCGCCGACCCAGCGGACAGCGGACCGATCGGGGATCTGCTGAAGGCGCTGGCGACCACGATCTGCGCGGCGCTCGGACCGAGCCTGGCCGCGCTCGGAGTGGGCAAGCGCGAGCGCGTCGATGCGCGCATGGGGCTACCCGTGCGCAACGAGATCGCGGCGTGGGCCGGCGCGCTCGGCATCGGCGAATTCGAGCTGTACATCGGCGGCAGCGATCCCGACGCGGTCTCGGTGATACCCACCGAAACACCGGCAATCGTGATCGGTTCGGCGGTGGCCGCGCCGCTCAACGCACGCCACCGCGGAGCCATCGCGCGCGAACTGTTCGCGCTGCGCCGAGGCACGACCGTGCTCAGGCACCGCGAAGCGACGGAGATCGGCGCGCTCGTCGTGGCCGCGTGTCGCTTGGTCGAGGTCCAGGTCCCGTCACCACAATACGCAATGCTCGATGAATTCACGCGTCAGCTCGGCAAGGAAATTCCGCGCCGCATCCGCAAACAACTGCCAGAGCTCGCCGCGGCCGTCGCGAATCTTGCGCCGGATCCGCTGGCCTGGTCGCACGCCGCCAAATCGAGCCTCGATCGCATGGCGGTGATCGCGGCCGCGGACGTGTCGTGGGTGCTCGCGGACCGCGGCAATCCGCGCGGCAACCTGGGCGTCACGGACGAGGCCCGTGAGCGCGCGCAGCGGTTGCTCGCATTCGTGCTCTCGACCAGCTACCTCGAGCTGCGCGACAAGCTCGGCATGGGGCTCAGATGAGCGATCCGAAGGATCCCGTGTCGAAGCGCGGTGAGGTCTCCGGCGTATCACGCGGTCCCGGGCGGAGCGGCTCCGCGGGCAGCATCGGCAAGGAGCTCGGTGGTGATCTCGATTTCGAGCCCGACGCGCTGCTCGACTCGCTCCTGTTCGACGAGCCCGCGCCGGCATCGGCCGTGCCGACCCCGCGCCAACCGGTCGTCGGCACTCCCCCGGATCTGGGCGACTTCGGCGACGACGAAGAAGTCACACGCGTCGGCCGCACCGAGGATCTGCTGGCCCGCATGCAAGCCGACGACGGCGCCAGCGGCCTCGAGGATCTTGCCAGCTCCGACGTGGACGACTTGCTGTCGAGCGCCCCGCCCGCCCAAACGCTGGATGACTGGGACGATGCCACCGAACAGCGTCCGATAGACATTCCGTCGGAAGCGAAGCTGCCGGAGCCGGAACTACCCCAAGTACGCACGCCGATCGTACCGCGCCCAAGCTCGAAGCTGCCCGAGTTGAAGGTGTCCGCGGTACCGCGGCCGGGGATCCCCCGCCCGAGCATCGAGACCACCGCGCAACCGCCAGCCGTGAATCCCGCGGGCCCGCCCGCGCGCCAGCCATTTCCTCCCGCGGTGAGCCCCGCGTTGCCGCCGATCGTGCCGGCGTCGTCGGCGGCTCGCGAAGAAGACAGCGAGGAGCACACGCAGGTTTTCCAGAACTCGCTGGCTGAGCTGGACGTCTCGAGCAGCGCGCCGCCCATGCTCGAAAGCGCCTTCGCTGACGAGTTGATCGCTCCCGATCCGTTCGCGGAAGGTCCGATCTCGAGCGGCCCGCGCGACAACATGCCCACCTTGAGCGCGATCGAGCCGCCGCCGGCGAGTCGGATGCCGACACTGCACCAGATCGACGAACCTGCGAGCCGACTGCCGACTCAACCGGCCCCGGCGCGCGTGAGCATGCAAGCGCCGCAGTCGCTCAGCGCGCCGACGAGCTTGCCGGCTCATAGCGTTCACGACAGCGATCTGCTGCCCGCTTTCGACACGCCTGACCCGTTCCCGGCCGGCGACGTGCTCACGTCGGTCGCGCCGGACTTCGAATCGTCTTTGGAAGCGGACGATCATTCGCCGACGCTCCCGCCGCCGCCGCGCTCCACGCAACCCGAAGCAGCTTGGCCCGACGAACGCCCCGCGCACGAACATCTCTCGGCCCAGGCCGAAGGTTGGATTGCGCGCGCCGAGTGGCTCGAGCGAGAAGCGCATGCGGCCACCGACCCTCAGGCCAAGGCTCGCGCTTTGATCGTCGCGAGCGAGCTCTGGGCGCTGGTCGGTGATCTGGCGCGTGCACGAGAGGTTGCCACCGAAGCCACCGCGCTCGCCCGCGCCTCCGCCTTGTCGCAAAGGCAGCTGCGTTGGCTGGCCGCCGCCGAAGGCGACTGGAAGGCCACGCTGCCCGCGCTCGAGATGGAGACCCGCAGCGGCGCAACCCCGGAAGCCCGCGTGCATGCCGCCTACCTGAGCGCAGAGATCAACCGACTGGTGCTGGACGACGAAGCTTCGGCCAAGAAAAAGATCGACCTGGCCGTGCGCGCGCACCAAGACGACCCGCGCGCCCACGTGGCCAAGCTTGCCGAGCTGCTCGGCAAGGCCAATACACCGCCGCGACTACGCTTGCCGGAATCGGAATTGCTGTTGCCCATCGCGCGTGCCGGCGAGGAGCTCGCGCAGCTGCGCGGAGCGCCGTTGGCCGCAGGGAGCACGCCGGTTCTGCCGCTTCGAGCGGCTTTCGACGATGCGCGTCGGGCGCTGAGCAATGCCGACCGCGAGAAGGCAGCCGAGGCAATCCAAAAGCTTCAAGCGCTCCCCGAGCTCGCGGACGCAACGCGGTGGCTGCGCGCGAGCTTGCTGGCGGTGGACGCCAAGCATCGACCGGCAGCCATCGCGCTCCTCGGCGAGCTCGTGCAGAGCGAAGGCAGTCGGGAAGCCCGCCGGGCGCTCGCGGCGCGCGCTCTCGAACAAGGCGACTCGGCTGCGGTTCAGGCGGCCATTTCAGGAGCGGACGCCGAGCAATCTTTCGGTGTCGCCGATCGGCTTGCTCTGGGCGCGCTGACGGCGCTGCCTACGGCCGCGCTCGAATTGCCCTTGGCGCAGGCCGCTAGCGACGAAGCACTAAGGCCACTGGCCGCGGCACTGTCGGCGCTCGCGACGCCGGCCCCGCTCGAATACATGGCAGGCAGCGCTGCCGCCCAAGCGGAATTGACACTGGGCCGCGCGCTGGCCGTACAGCGCGCGAGCGCGGTGGAGCGCGTCGCCGAGCTACACAAGGGCACCGCCTTGTTCGACGAATCTCATCCAGGCAGCGCCCTCGCGCGCCTACTCGGGCTCGAGTTCGCGCTCACCTCGCAAGCGACCGGCGCCGTTTCGCGAGCGCTGGCTGACTGGCCACGGGAACAGACAGAAGGTCCAGCCGCCCGGGACCAGAAGCTGGCGGCGGCGCTCAGCTATGAGCTGAGCGGCGAACACGCGAGCGCCCTCGCCGAATACCGCGCCGCGCTTGCCGTCGATCCGACGTCGGAATCTGCCGTTCGCGCGATCGCCAGTCACGCACCGGCCGAAACAGCAGAAAGACTCGAAGCGCTCGCGGACAAACTCGACGGCGCTCCGCACACCGCGCTATTCCTGCTCGAAGCCGCGCTCCGTCACGGCAGCGACGACGTCGAGAGCTACCAGAAGCTGCTCGGGCGCGCGCTCGAACTCGGGCCCGAGCTTTCGATTGCCCATCGTCTGAGCGAAGCGTTCGCGCGCAGTCGTGGCGACGCCGAGGCCTTGGTCGGCGCGCTCCGCGCACGGCGCGACGCCTCCGACGATCCGGTCGAGCGCGCTCTCGATCTGGTGCGAGAGGCCTTGCTCGTCGCGGACAGCGATCTCGATCTGGCCGAGCGCCTGCTGTACGAAGCCATCAAAGCGCGGCCGAATGACATTGCGCTGCGCGAGCTCTACGAGCGCGTGGCGCCGACCGAGAGCGGCGATCGCGCAGCTTGGCGCGAGCGCGTGGCCGAGACCAGCGAACCGGGCCTGAAAGGTCGGCTATTGGCCGAAGCCGCGCTCGAGTACGCGCGCGCCGGCGATCAAGCGGCCGCGACCCGCGTCGGGCTGGCAGCCGCCGAACTCGGCGCCGGTGAATTAACGCGCATTCGGGCAGAGCGGCTGGCCGAAGGCGGACCCGGCGCCGCTCGCATCTCGGAGGCGCTGCTCGAGAGCGCGCGCAAGAGCGAGCTCGCAGACGAACAGATCGAGCTCTACGAGCGACTGAGCGCGCTCGATCGCAGCCGCAACGATCTCTCGAGCGCGTTGCTGTGGCAAAACGCGATTCTCGAGCGCACGCCCAAATACCTGCCCGCGCTCCGCCGCCTGGAGCACGCCTACATCGGCGGAGACCGCCTGGACGAGCTCGAACCGATTGCTGCGGCGCTCACCCGCGCGCTCGACGCAAACGAGATCAACGCGCACGCGCGCCTCGCCGCGCGCCTGCGCACCAAGCGCGGCGAGTGGCCGGCGACCCGCGAGCTCGCCGATCTGGTGTTGGCCGAGGGCCGCGACGAGCTGTGGGCGCTGCGCAACCTGAGCGCGCACGCGCGCATCTCCGACGATAGCGAGCTCGGCTTGAGCGTGGACGGCCGCTTGTTCGCGATGGTGGAGCGCCCAATCGACAAGGCGACGTTGGCGCTACGCGCGGCGGAATCTGCGGCGCGCTTGGAGCGCGCTGAAGACGCCAAGCGCTTGCTGCGACTCGCCCTCGAACAGGTTCCGGACCACATGGTCGCGCTGACTTCACTGGCCGAGGTGCTCGAAGCTACCGGCGACTACACCGGTGCCGCCGAAGCGCTGGAGGCCGTCGCGGGCAACAGCAACGTCGACGCTCACAAGGTCAACGCGCTGCACCAGGCCGCGGTGCTCTGGATGGATCGCGTCGGCACGATCGATCGCGGCAGGCTCTGCCTCGAGCGCGCGGTGGCGCTCGACGTGAGTCACGAAGACGCCGTGATCCGCTTGCAAGCCGCGTACGTGCAGGCTGGCGAGCGACAAAAGCTGGCCGAACTGCTCGAGCGGCGGCTCGAGCACACGAGCGATCCCGAGGAGCGCATCGCGATCGAGGTCGCGCGCGGCCGGGCGCTGGCCGAAGTGGGCGACAAGGAGGCCGCGAAGCGAGCCCTCACGGCGGCCCTGGATGCGAACCCTGATCACCTCGACGCGCTCGAGGCATTTACCGAGCTCTGTCTTGGCGAGGGTGATTGGGTATCGGGCGAGCAAGGGTTGATCCGACTCGCGCGCCACCTCAGCGAGCCCGCGCGGCAAGCGCAGATTTACCGCCGACTCGGTGAGCTGTATGACACCGCGCTGCCGAACCCCGAGCGCGCAGAGCTCGCTTACAAGGAGGTTCTAAAGCGCGACCCGGACGACGCCGAGATCGTCAGTAAACTCGTGCACGTCTACGGTCGCTTGCGGGACTCCGCTACGGCCCTCAAGCTGCAAAGCGATCTACTGGAGCGCGCCAGCACGCCAGAGCAAAAGCGCGATCGCACGCTCGCGCTCGCGGTCGTCGAAGAAGAGATCGCCGGCGATCGCAAGAGCGCCGAGGCGACCCTAGAAAAGGCGCGCAAGGAGTGGCCGCACGACGGGGTCGTGCTGCGTGCCGTCGCCGAGTTTCAAGCGCGGGCGGGTGATTCGCGCGGCATGCAAGTGCTCTTGGATCGCTCCGCCGCGGACGCGCGACGCGCGCTCTCGACCGGTCGCTTCGAGCCGGGTTTCTTCGAAGTGCTCGCGACGGTCGCCGAGCTGCGCAACGAAACCGATACGGCGCTGCTCGCTCACGCGACCCTCGCCGCGTTGCGCGGCGAGGAAGTGCCGGTAACGCCGGCGGGACCAGCGGCGGGCAGCGTCGACCTGGACGAGCTATTGGCGCCGGAGCTGGTGGGCATCGCGCTGCGCGCGCTGTTGAAGAAGAGCGGCGACGTCCTAGACGCCGCCTACCCCATCGACCTGCGCGCAATGCGCGCGGCGCCGCTGCCCGCGGGTTCCGCCGCATTCTTGAGTTACGTGCAACAGGTCGCGGCATCGTTCGGGATCCGCAACCTCGACGTGTTCAGCTCGGCGGCGCTCGGTCAGGTGTGCATGCCGATCAGCGCGGCGCCACCGCAAATCGTGTTCGGGCAGGCGCTGCTCGACAACAGCGACGATGCCGTACGCTTTTTCTTGCTGATCCGTGCGCTCAAGATCATCCAGCTCCGCTCGGCGGCGCTCTCGCGCACGGCACCGATCGATCTGTGGCCGGTGGTCGCCGGCTACATCGGGCAATTCGCCAGCAATTGGCAACCCCAGGGCGTGGACGCCAAGAAACTCGCCGAGGCCCGAGCGCGCATTCAGTCGGCCGCCAAGGCGTTTCGCATCGACGACGACGTGCCCGTACTCGTGCTGGAAGTGATCGGCGCGATTGGCAATCGCGCGAGCCAGCTCGGCACCGCCATTCACCAATTCGGCAATCGCGCCGCGCTGCTCGCCACGGGTTCATTGATCACGGCGCTGAAGGGCATCGCTCTCGCCGGCGGTCACACTGCCGGACCACCGCCTGAAGGACCCGAGCGCGTCAAGTGGATCGTACGCAATCCCGAGGCCCGCGATCTCGCGACGTTCGGCGTGTCGGAGCAGTACGCCCAGGCCCGTCGACGACTCGGGATTTCGGGCTAGGCCAGCCAGTGCGCTTCTAGCGCACGTCGAACGCAACCGGCTCGCTGAAGCTCCCGTCCGGAGTCGCGACGCGGAGCTCGTGCGAGCCTCGCGCGAGCGCCCAAGGGAGTCGAAACGGCGAGCGCCCCCCGCCCACGTCGCGGCCGTCGACCAAAAAGCGCAGACTCGCCGCATCGCTTTGAGCCTCGAACAAGATTTCCTGACTCCTTGGCCCCCCGGGATCGCGCACGAAATGCTCCCCGCCGCGTGGAAAGCTCACGCGCGCCCTGTTTGGCGCGGCGGCCGCCGTACCCGGGCAGCGCGGCGAAAAACCTCGGGGCGCGAGCGGGCGATGCGCGTCGCGCGCAAAGCTCTCGTACTCGACCGGGTAGCGCTCGAAGATTTTGCGCGTCGCTCCCGCACAGGCCGGCCCCGCGCGTAAACCGTCGTGCGACTCGATCGCGACGACTTCGTGCATATCACATGCGGCGCGGGGCACAGTCTCCGGCACGAACCATTCACGCTGCGTGTGCGGGCAAAGCCCGGTCGCAAGCTTGCCGCTCAGCTGACACACCTCTGCCTCCAGCAGGCCCTCGTGCGAAACGAGCGGCAAGGGCGTCTTACCTCGCATCGCAGCGAGCATCACTTCGTGAAAGAGGGGAGCTGCGCCGGTAATGCCGCTCGAACCCGTCATCGGCTTACCGTCGAAATTGCCGGCCCAGACCGCCACAGTGACCTCATGCGTGTAGCCGATCGTCCAATTGTCGCGGTAGCCCTTGGAGGTCCCGGTCTTTGCGGCGACCGGAAATGGGAATGCCAAGGGCCCGTTCGCGCCGAACTCGGCGGAGCGCGCCAGATCGTCCGTCAAAATGTCGGTGAGCACGCGCGCGACGCGCGCGTCGAGCACGCGCGTCGGACTCACGGTGTCACGCGTGAGCGTAGCGCCGCTCGGCTGGCGCACCCGATGATAGAGCCGGAGCGGCAGGAGGTCTCCATCGCGCGCAAGCATCGCGTATGCGTTGGCCAGCTCGCTGAGCCGCACCTCGCCGTCACCGAGGGCAATCGCCGCGCCGTAGCGACCCGCGTCGCCGGTCAGTGACGAAAAGCCCACGCG
>DASXKQ010000106.1:0-59994 GCA_036496745.1 Polyangiaceae bacterium | reverse complement strand
TTCTTGATCAGCGCGCTCGAGCCCGAGCCCGCCGTGCCGCCCGCGCCGCTGCCGCCGCCCGCTTGACCGCCGCTGCCCGCGACTCCGCCCGAACCCGCCGCACCGCCGCTCGCGCCGGCACTCCCGGCAACCCCTGCCGCGCCGCTGCCCGCGCTACCTGCGGCGCTACCGCCCGCACCTGTGCCGCCGGCTGTGCCGCTGCCGGCCGTGCCCGAGCCCGCCGTGCCCGAGCCTGCGTTACCCGCGACGCCGGAGCTGCCACCCGCGGTCCCACTGCCCGCAACGCCGCTTGCACCCGATGATGAATTGCCGCCGGTACTCGACGAATTGCCGGCGGTACCCGCCGCGCTGCCGCCGGTACTCGACGAATTGCCGACCCCGCTCGACGCGCCCGAACCGTTGCCCCCGGAGGTGTCGTCGCCCGGCCCGCCCCCCGCGACGCTGCCGGAGCTCGAACAGCCCAGAACGGCTATTACTGTGCATCCGGCGAGAAAAAGGCCACGATTGCTGCGGAAATGCTGGGTCACGGAGTGCTCCTCTCACGGGGCGAACCGTAGTGCCACGGCTCAGCGAAGAAAGGGGCCCTGGGCGTGAAATTGGTGTCGTTTCCTGCGAACGCGGACGGCGTTTTTTCAGCCCGGCGTGATCGTCAGCCGATACCCCGAGCTCACGTTCATGCCGCTGATGGTCACGATGATTTGGCCGTTGCTGATCGGATAGTCGGTTTCAAAGAGCGTCGTCGAGGCCGCGACGGCCGTGTTCACGCCGTTCCACGGCGTGGTTTCCGCTTTGACGTGGGCGGTGCAGCCGAAGAACGGAGCGGCGCTGAAGCCCTGGATCGTGACCGCGCTGTCGCCGCTGCCACCGCCGAACACGACCTGCACGTTCTTGGCGGAAGCGTCGATGCTCGCGATGCCGTCGAGACCGAGAGCGGTCGCGGTGGTGGTTGGGGGAGTCGTCATGGCCATGCTGCCCGACATGTCGCCGTAGAACTTGAAGAGCCACCAACCGCCGTTGGATTTTCCGCCGTTCGTGATGAGATCGCTGAGTTGCCCCGCGCCGTGCCAAAACGCGATGCACGCGCTCTCGACGCCTTGCCGCTCGAACTGCGCAACATAGCGAATCATGCTGCCCGGCACTCCCTCTTCCGCGACGACGCCGTATTCGTCGATGCTGATCGGTCGCTTGGCGATGCCGAGGCTCGTCTCGAGCGCCCGATAAGCAGCGACGCTCGTCGGAATGTAGCGCGGTCGGGCGACGCCATTCGCGTCCCCTAGTTCATGCCAACTCACGATATCCGGCAGGCAATTGTTGGTCTTGCAGTACGAGAGAAAGCTCTGCATGAAGGCCTGATCCCAAATGGAGATGCTCGGCCCCATGATTTTCGTCGTGGTGTCTTTGGCCTTGATGCGCTGATAGGTGTTTTGCCAGCCCGCGTTGAAGCTACCGGCGTTCGCGGTATCCCAGGTCCAATTGGGCTCGTTCCAGATCTCGTAGGCGTAGATGTTGTTCGCTCCGGAACTGCTCGTTGCGGTGATCATCGCGTCGACGCGGCCGTACCAGTCGGCCCAGCTCACCCATTTGTAGGGAAAGTTTGGATAGGTGTCCGGCATACGGATCGTGACTTTCGCGCCGGCTCTCGCGGCGGCGGGCGCCACTTTGAGCGCATCGCCCGTCGGTGAGGTCGCGCCGTTCGGCAGTTGCTGCCCGTTCGGCGCCATCTGCGTGAACATGAACGGGTGGGTCGGTCCGATCAGGCTGTCGGCAGGCTTGCCGTCGCTCGCCAAGCCGTAGAGCGAGCCGGACGCAGCGTGCGTGACCGGGCGATATTGGTTGGAGAGTTGCACGCTCAGATTGGGGAGCGTCGTGCTCGCGCCGCCCATCGACGGACAGCCTCCGCCCGTACCCGCGCTGCCCGAAGCTCCTCCGCCGCCACTCGCAGTTCCCGCGCTCCCACCGGACGTCCCCCCGTTGCCCGACGTGCCGCTCGACGTCCCTGCGTTGCCGCCCGCGCCTGCCTTGCCTCCTGTGCCCGCGCCGCCGTTCGACGTTCCGGCGTTGCCCGCGCCGCCGTTCGACGTTCCGGCGCTGCCCGCGGCGCCGGCGTTGCCCGCAGTGCCGGCGTTACCTGCGTTACCTGCGACGCCGCCGCTCGACGCTCCCGCGCTACCAGCTGATCCGCCGCTGCTCGTGCCTCCGCCCACACTCGTCGTACCGGCGACTCCGCCGGAGCCGATCGTCCCACTCGAGCCCGCGTTCGATGCGCCGCCCGACGCTCCCGCGCCACCGACGGCCGTCACGCCACTGCCCCCTGCATTGCCACTCGGACTACCCGAGGCGCCCGCGTTTCCGGCGGCATCGTTGGAGTTGTTCGCGCTGCCCGCGACACACCCTCCGACCAGCGAGAACGCGGCGAGCGCCGCGGGCCAGGCAAACGGTCGTGGGCTCTGCTCGCTGCGGAATGAACGAAATACGCGCATGGGTCTAGCTATCCCGCGCCGGGAGTGCAGCCAAGGAGACGCTTCCGCAGAAAAAGTGGCCGATTCCGACTCCGCAGCAACTGAGCGCAATCGGGAAGAACGCGGGGAGGGTATACTTGGATTCAGGCTGGAAAATGGACCATTTCGCGCTGTCCTCGAACACCGGTTTGCGCGCCCTGAACGGCGGGCTGTTCGTCAGTGGCGGACATGGGACGCATCCCGACCGTGTGCTCGATTCCTACGAGCTGATCTTCGTGCGCAAGGGAACGCTCTCGCTGTGGGAGCAGGATCGTCGCATCGACGTGCTGGCAGGTCAGTCGTTGTTGCTCTGGCCTGGACGGCGCCACCGCGGGGCAGCGCCGTATCCGAAGTCGTTGTGGTTTTATTGGGTTCACTTTCAGCTCACGGGTCGACGCGGCAAAACCGGATTGCAGGTGCCGCAACATACGCGCGTCGCGCGCGTCGATTGTTTGACCGAGTTGTTTCATCGATTTCTAGACGACCAAGAGGCGGGCAGGCTCGGAGTCTTGGATGCGGCGCTGCTCGTGCAGCTCATGTTGTGCGAGGTCGGGCGAGCGCCGGCGGACGAGGCGGGTCACGGCACGGTGCTGGCGGGTCGCGCCGAGGCCTACGTCTCGAGTCACCTCGCCGAGCCGCTATCCACCAGCCGGATTGCCAAGGCGTTGCGCGTGAATCCGGACTACCTGAATCGCGTATTCCGCCGCGCGCAGCGCATGACCATCACCGAGCACGTGCATCGCCGACGCTTGCGCGACGCCGAGCTCCTGCTGCGCGAGGGAACCAACTCGGTATTGGAGATCGCCACGGCTTGTGGCTTCGCGACCGTCAGCCATTTTCGGCGTGTTTTCCAGCGTTATCACGGCGTAACCCCTGCGGCGTATCGCAAGCTCTACGCGCGCACGCACGTGAACGTACGGTAGCGCCGCGTGGCTTCCGACTACGCCATCGAGTTCGTGCCGTTCAACGCGGTTCAGCTGCGCGACGCGTTCTGGGCGCCGCGCCTGGCCACGAATCGCGCCGTCACTATCCCGACCATCTGGCAGCGCTGTGAAGAGACGGCGCGCATCGAGCATTTCGAGCGCGCGGCCGCCGCTCTGCGCGGTGAGGCGGGCAGAGAGAAGACTCCGCCCTGGTTGCCCTTCGACGACAGTGACGTCTACAAGATCATCGAGGCGACGAGCTACGCTCTCAGCGTGAGCCCCGCTCCGAAGCTCGCCGCCTACGTGGACACGATCATCGCCAAGATCGCGGCCGCGCAGGAACCGGACGGATACCTGTACACGACCCGCACGAGCGCTCCCGATGCGCCCCACCCCTGGTCGGGACTCGAGCGCTGGGCAGAGGAGTCCGACGTCGGTCACGAGCTCTACGACCTGGGCCATCTGTACGAAGCCGCGGTCGCCCATCAGCGCGCCACTGGGAAAAATTCACTTTTGCAGATTGCCATCCGCGCGGCGGAGCTCTTGCTCAGCACGTTTGGTCCTGGAAAACGCTCGATTTGGCCGGGCCATCAGGGCATCGAGCTCGGACTGGTCAAGCTCTATCGCGCGACGGGCGAGCGGCGTTACCTCGAGCTCGCCCACTTCTTTTTGGAGGAGCGCGGGCCCGACGGGAAGCCTCGCAGCGGAGTCGAATACAACCAGTCCCACGCGCGCGTCGCGGATCAAAGCGAGGCGGTGGGCCACGCGGTGCACGCCACGTACATGTATGCGGGCATGGCGGACGTCGCAGCCCTCACGGGCACGAGCGACTACATCCGCGCGCTCGATCGCATCTGGGAGGATCTAGTCGCTCACAAGCTCTACGTCACCGGAGGTATCGGCGCGCGCGCCGCGCATGAAGGTTTCGGCCCCGCCGACGATCTTCCGAACTCGACCGCGTTCAACGAGACGTGCGCGGCGGTCGGTCTCGTCTACTTCTGCGAGCGGATGTTTCGGCTTCACGGTCACGCGGGCGCGCTCGATGTGCTCGAGCGCGTTCTCTACAACAGCCTGCTCGCGGGCGTCTCGCTCGACGGTAAAACGTTTTTCTACGAAAACCCGCTCGAATGCGCTGGACGTTGCGAGCGGAGTCCGTGGTTCGAGTGCGCGTGCTGCCCCGGGAATCTAGCGCGCTTGCTGGCGTCGCTGCCGGGCTACCTGTACGCGCATCGCGGCGGCACCGTGTACGTAAACCTCTTCGCCGCGAGCAGCGCCGAGCTCACCCTGAACGACGGACGTCAGCTCACGCTCGTCCAGGAGACTCGCTATCCGTGGGATGGAACGGTCGCGCTCACGCTCACGCCGCCGGAGGGGGCATTGACACTCAAGATTCGCGTCCCAGGCTGGGCTCGCGAGCAGCCCGTGCCGAGCGATCTCTACCGCTTCTGCGATGAGCCGGGCGAAGAACCTACTCTCTCTCTCAATGGCGAGCCCGTTCCGATCGAGCTGTGCGATGGGTACCTGACACTCGAACGGTCGTGGCGGACGGACGATCGAATCGAGTTGACGCTGCCGATGCCGGTTCGGCGCGTGATCGCCGATGGTCGAGTAGCGGCTGACCGCGGTTGTCTGGCGCTCGCGCGCGGCCCGCTCGTTTACGCGCTCGAAGGCGTGGACCACTCACCAGGCGACGCCTCGAATCTGCTCATCGCGGAAGATGCTCGCCTCCACGCGATTTTCCGCCCCGAGCTGCTGGGCGGTGTCGTCGCCATCACGGGCAAAGCCACGCGCCCGCAGCGCGCCGCGACGGATGAGCTGCGCCCCAAACCGATCGCTTTCACCGCCATTCCCTATTACGCGTGGGCCAATCGCGGGCCGAGCGAAATGCGGGTTTGGATCCCCCGTGAGGGATAGCGGTCGGCGCGAGCACGAGCGCGTGTGCCAGGCTATTTGGCCGTTACACTGGCCGTCGTGAAATCGATGCTGCCGCTGCCACCGCCGACTTCGACGAGAATCTTGGACTCATACATCTTGCCCAGATTCATGCCCAAGCTAGCCCACTCCTTGAAGTGTTCCGAAATGGATATGTGCCCACACTGACGAGCGGTCTGCCGAACACTGAAGAACTGCTGAAAGGTTTGGGTGCCGTGAATGGACGGTTGGTTCGTCTGCGTGTGCGTATAAACGTTGTACGTAGCGCCATCGACGGTAAATGAGCCCTTCTTGGTGCCACCACCGGTGGGCGGCCCGGAGCCATACCAGTCATCGACGATGTAATATTCGATGAGCGGATTGTTCGACCACCCATAGATTCCGATAAACGAAAAGCCACCGCCGCTGCCCGTCTTGGTGTACGCGAAATCGGCTGAGATAGTGCCGTATTGGTCGAACGTCTTGGTCTCGTCGAATTGCAGACCTTCGCGAGCCAGGAAATCCCCGGCATTGTTCCAGGTTGCTTTGTAAGCAGCGCCGGTGCCGTAAGGCGTCATGCATCCGCCGCTGCCACTCGACCAGATGGTCCAGGTGTAGCTGCCCACGGTGCCTGAAGCATTGGATGAGCAGTGCTGCGTTCCGCCGGTCAGCGTCGGACCGGAGCAGCTCACTGAGGTGCCACCGCCCGTGCTGGTGCCGCCCGAACTCGTGCTGCCACCGCTACCGCCCCTGCCCGCGCTGCCGCCCGCGCTGGTGCCGCCCGCGCTCGTGCTACCACCGCTGCCCGCTTTGCCTGCGCTGCCGCCGGTGCTCGTGGTGCCGCCGCTGCCGCTCTTACCAGCGCTCCCCCCGGAGTTGGTCGTGCCACCGCTCCCGCCGCTGCCACCCGCGCCCGTCGACCCGCCTGATCCGGTGACGGAGCTCAGCGAAGGCATGGTCGTGCCGTTCGCGCAGAAGCCCCAACTCGTCGAAGCGTTGGGCGCGAGCGTGCCGTTGTAGTTCAGGTTGCTACCGCTGAGCTGCCCGGTGCTTTGCACCAACTGCGCGTTCCAACCGTTGCTGAACACCGAGCCATTGAGCGCGACGTTGACGCTCCACGACGTGCTCCTCTTCGTGCCACCGTTGGTGATCGCGACGTTCGCGCAGTAGCCGGTGTTCCATTGCGATTGGAGCGTCAACGTTGCCGACAAGTTGCCGTCGGGGCTGCTCAGATCTTGTTCCGCGAAGCCAGCGTTTTCGCTCATGCCCGAACTGCACGCGAGCAGCCCGCAGGTCAACAACGAGAACGAGTGCTTACGCAGGATTGGGGATCGCATGGGCTGAGTATTCCCACTCTGCCGAAATGTGATCACTCTTCCGACATGGTCGCCGCCCTTTGCAGTCAGCGTCGACTTTTACAGCTCGTAGATCTTTGCAGAGGCGGCGGTGGGATCGCGAAAAGCGTCGTACACTTCGTATTGGGTGATGATCGAGCAGCGGTTGTGCGGGTTGTGTGGGCTCGCTCTTGCGGTTGGCTGCGGTGCGCGCAGTCCACTGCTCGTTGGCGGCCGAGCGCAAGACATCCCTTCTGCGTCGGGCGCAGCGGGCAGATCGGGGACGAGCGGCCTCGGCGGTACAGGCGGCCCGAGCGGCGTAGGCGGCGTAGCTGGGATCGACGTCGGCGGTAGCGGAGCGTTTGCGGGAATGGGAGGTACGTCGGCCGCGGGAGCCGCCGGGACCGGCGATTCTTGCTCGCCCAACCCGTGCTTGAACTCGGGCATGTGCTTCACACTCATTTCCTGTCCGGAGAGCGGCTGCCTATCGCGTCCCGACTGCACGTGTTCGCCGGGCTTCACCGGCGAGCATTGTGAGACGGTCGGAAGCCGCCCGGCATGCGGCGGGTCCGGCGACGGCGCGGATTGCGCGTCTCTGCAAGCGCTCGAATTCTCGAACCCGCGATTCGCAGCGCGCGACGGCGGCAGCGCCGCCATCGCCGCCGGAGACACGCTCGACGTCATCGTGACGATCACGAACGCCGGCTCCGGCATCGTTCCGTATCCGTGCGTCGGGCTGACGTCTGACCAAGCGATTGCAGCGTCGGCTTCGCTCGAGCCCGACGTGTTTGTCTGGTCCGCGGGGCAGACTGTCGACGAGAGCGTGCCCGTTCAATTCAGCGACGCGATTCCGCCTGGCACGCTCGTTCATTTCACTCTTTGGGTCGACGTGCTCAACGCGGGCTGCCTGCAAGGCGGCTACTTTACGTTCGGCCTCGTAGCTCCATGAGCCGAGTTCGGCTCGCGCGGAGGTGACCGCCTCGGTCAACTCGAGAACGCGCTCGAGGGCTTGCTTGGGCGACGCTTGCCAACGCGGGCGTGAAGTTACGGCAGCAGCCGAACGACACGCTCTTTGATGGACACACGCTTTCTCTGCCCCGTGGACGCTACGGGAGACGACTACTCGTGAAACCGAACACCATGACCACCTCACGAAGCATCATTTTGAGCGCGATTCTAGCCTTCGGTCTGCCTACCCAGGCCATGGCGGCGGACGGCTGGGGCTCGAGTTGGAGCTTCGGCCCGGTTCATCCGACCGCCTCTAACCACATCATCTCGACCAAGACCACGATCGTGCCGGGTCGTTTGCCGCCGATTACGTCGACCACGGGCCCGCTGTTCCTATGGCCCGGCCTCTCCAACCCCATGAGCGACCTGATCCAGACAACCATGGACGCTTGGCCGGACAACGCCTCGTACTGCGGCGCCGCTACGGGCCAGTGGTGTGTGGAAGCATCGGTCTTTGGCAGCTTCGGCCAGCGCAACGGTCCAACCGTCGCCATCGATCCCGACGACCACGTCACGATCGAATACGTGCTGGGGAC
Organism: Polyangiaceae bacterium; assembly: GCA_036496745.1. Lineage (GTDB taxonomy): Bacteria > Myxococcota_A > Polyangia > Polyangiales > Polyangiaceae > PMG-095. The sequence continues at coordinate 51,784 of DASXKQ010000106.1, read as the reverse complement.
GGACAACAAGACATGGACTCAGACCGTGACCTCCCAGAAGCTCGGGAAAGTGGTGTCGACGCTGACGAGCACGAGCGGGCTCATGCCGGGTGGTGGCTTCGGCTTCGCCACGGAGGCCGACGCGGATTCGTTCACCATCGACACTCAGTACTACCTGTGCACCGAGATTCACCTCGCGGTGGCCGACCCGAACTTCGCCAAGACGGGCGCGGGTGGCATTGGCGCGAAGTACGGCGCAACGGGCACGGGTTCCGGCATCGGTACCGCTAAGAATGTCCACACTCCAGACGGCGGTCTCACCTGGCTCGTAGATCTGATCACGCTGCCCGCGATGCAGCCGCAAGGCACGCAGACCCCGGCACCGGCGGTCAACTGTACGCCCGGCGGAACAGGAGGCACCGGCGGCGCGGGTGGGACGAGTGGAAGTGGCGGTGCGAGTGGAGCGAGTGGAACCGCGGGCGCCAGTGGGACGATTGGAAGCGGCGGAGCGAGTGGAGCAAGCGGGACTGGCGGAGCGAGTGGAACCGTCGGCGCGAGTGGGGCTAGCGGCGCGAGCGGGATGAGTGCTGGCGGCGCCAATGTTGGCGGCGAGTCAACCGCTGGAATGGCTGGAAGCGCGCCGGGCGGAGCAAGCGGCAGCGCAGGCATCGGCAGCGGCGGTCGCGCGAGCGGGACAGGCGGAATGGCTGGAAACAACTTGGGCGGGGCGGGCGGTAACACTGGCGGCGACGGCAACGGCGCGGGCCAAGGCGGCTCCGATTCGGGTGGAGATACTGCCAAGCCGACCACCGCAGCCAACCAGCCTTCGGGCTGCGCGTGTCGCATCGAGCAAGGCGAACGAGGGAATGCCGGCCGCTCGTGGCTGCTACTCGGATTCGTGGCTGCTTTCTGGGTTCGCCGTCGTGTCACTCCGCGATCCCGAACACGCGTTGCGGCTCGCTGATCCCTTTGAGCTCGGTCATCGCGAGCGGCAGCATTTCCCCCCCGGCGCACTCGGCGAAAGCATGAGAGGCGATCACCCGGCGAGCAAGTTTGGCGCACACGCTTTCGAGCCGCGCGGCGGTGTTCACGGCTGCGCCAATCACGGTAAAATCGAGCCGGCCCTCCGCGCCAATGTTGCCGTATTGGGCGCTGCCCACGTGCAGCCCGATACCGTGCTGCAACGCCGACAATCCCGATTTTTGTCGCTGCGCGTTGAGCGCGTCGAGCTCGACGTTGGCCGCCTTCGCAGCCGCGAGTGCCGCGCGGCATGTTTCATCGCGTGAGCGCAGCGCGGACACCGGCCAAACCGCGAGGATCGCGTCGCCGATGAACTTGAGGATCTCGCCGTCGTGCCCCACGATCGCACGCCCCACGGCCGCGAAGTACTCGTTGAGCCAGGCGATCAGCTCCGAGGAGGAGATACCCGCTGACATCGGCGTGAAACCGCGGAGGTCGGAGAACCAGATAGCCGCTTCGATCTCCTCGACGTCGCCGCGTTCGACCGTGCCCGCGAGCACGAGGTTTGCGGTCTTGGGGCCAAGATAAGCCCCGAGCAAGGTGCGCATCGTGTGCGCTTCCAGGCGCGGTGACAGCGCCAACAACAGCGGCCTGCGCGCCTCCCGCAACACGGCCAAGTCCGCGTCGCTGAAGCCGCCCGATTTTTGGGTGGCAAACGAGATGGCGCTCAACGCGCTGCCGTAGAATTGCATCGGCAACGCGAAGTAATCGGTGGCGCCTTGCGCCTGCAGGTCTTTCAGAATCGGAAAGGCGAAGTCGGTCTGATTGGCTGCGATGCGACTCCTCACCTCGGCCGCCTCCTCGACGAGCAGCCGGTAGCCGGGGCTCGCGCGCCAAGCGGCGGTCTGGAACGCGCCATGCGCGAGCGCGGTGACCTGCACTTGTCCGCCGTCGAGCGTGTACTGCTCCTCGCTGCCGACCACGTTGACGAGGGGCGACAGCTCCATCGCGTGCGCCGTCGGGCGCCATACGTAGACCCGCGAGGCGACCTGGGGACTTAGCGGGCGAACCTGGAGATTCAAGCGAATCAGATCGAAGCCCGCCTGGCACAGGCGTTGAGCAAAGCCGTGCAGGAGCTCCACGGTGCTCGCGTTCGGCGCGGTCTCGAAGACCAACCACTCCACGAGATCGGCCAGCACTCCGTCGTCGCTATGGCAGTGCTCCAGCATGAAGGCTCGCCCGGGCGCGATGCTAGCGGCAAGGCCATGGTTTGCCAACGCCTCAACGGGTCTCCCAGGCCGTCATTTCTCGGGCACGCCGCGCTCGAAGGACTGGCAGCGGCCGTCGGGTCGCGCCTGGCTCGTTACGGACAAGTATCGACGACGTGCGCGACCAGGTGCCAGTGATGCGCCACGTTGTAGGTGTCCGTGACGTCCTTGTCGCCGACGATGTCGAACTCGACCAGGCCCCCTGGAGTGATATTCATCTGCGCGTTGGTCACGGTGAAGGTCTCGCCAGCGGTCGTGGTTTTGGCTTGCCCGGTCGTGGTTACGTCAAACCGCGCCCCGCGCACCATGGTCGCACCGTTGTCTTGAAAAACGAGGTCGATATAGGGCGCGCCGTAGCGCGTGGTATCCACAAAGCAGCCATAGACCTGCCAGTCCGCGCAGAAGCAACCCTCGCAATCGTTGGTGATGACGCCGTCGACCGTGAACGTCGCCTGGCGCCGGCCGCTGTCACCGCAGGCTACACAAGCCGGTTTGTTCGATGTGTCGAGCTTGCACTGTTCGCTGTACGCGCACTGCGCCTTGCTCACCCAAGTTTCCGTCGCGGCGGAAGTGACGCACCAATAGCCGATGTCACCCCGTTGGGACTGAACGTCCTTTTGAGAGGAGTTCGGGTTATACGGCGGCCCCGGATAGCCGCACGAGTCGCCGGACGAGCTGCAGCCTCCACTACCCGCTCCAGCCGCAGCGCCGCCGTTGCCTCCGCCCGCGCGCCCGCCGCCACCAACTCCGCCGACTCCGCTCATTCCGCCGCCGACGATCGCGCCTGCCGTTCCGCCGCTAGCGCTCGTAGCGCCTCCGCTCGCACCACGACCGCCGGAAGCGGATGCACCACCGGCATTGGCACCGCTCGCTCCGCCCGGGCACGCGCAAGTCGAAAAGAAGCCGTCCGGTTGACACTGCTCGGTACCGGAAGAGCCGTCGCCGCACGCACACGGTGCGCTTTCGTTCGGCGTACAGCTGGGCACGAGGGCAGGCGGATCCTGCGCGCAAGCAAGCGCCGAAAAGAGGGCCGCGCTGCCCAGGCGCGCCCAAGGCATCGTGGAACGGGGGCTTCTCCAAAACGAACGAACGGTGCGCATCCCGATAGTAGACGGAGGCGGCGAGCAAACCGTCACGGCGGTGGCGCAGCCCACTTGGCAAACGGCCGCGCCGGAGGCCAGTCTCACGAGCGGAGCCCGAACGCGGAATGATGAACGAGCGGAACCTGTTAGGATGGTGCACTCTCGTCGGTGTGGCGCTCGGAGCCATGCTGCCGCTATGCCCGGGCAAGTGCCTTGAGGGTCTTGTCCCTTGCCTGGCCGAGGTCTCCGTCGATCGCTCCTTCGTCGAGAAGCTCGCGGAGGCCCAGATGCATGTTCATCAGCGACTGCGCGGTCAACACGATGCATTGCACGGTATGCTGATTTTTCTCCGATGGAAGCGCGAGCTTGAGGACGGCGAGGGCGGTCTTCTTGACCGTCGGCATGCGTTCCCAGACCTGCCGCAGAGCGATAGCCGCGGCGCCGCGTACCTTGGGCCTCGGATCGCTCAAGACGAGATCGCGCAGGATGGTCTTCAAGTCGTTCGCGCTGCCCACCCAACCGAGCACGGTCGCCGCCATCGAGCGCAGCTCTGGACTTGGGTGCTCCGTGAACCGTCGCGCGAAGTGGCGGGCGGATTTGGCTTGCAGCAGCCCGAGTATGAGCAGCGCGTCGGCCATCAACCGAGTGTCGGTTTCCTTGGCTAGCTTTGCTGAAAGAAACACGCTGCCCGTTTGTCCCCGGTCCACGAAACCGTGGCGCACCGTCGCGAAAAGATCCAAATTCTTGCGCCGGCGCAGGAGGTCATAGTGAAGCGCGAGCGCCTCGCTGTCGTCGCGCGCGACCAGCTGGCTCACGAAGTCGTCGAAGGACTCGCGTTCGCCGTCCTTCTCGAGAGCGCGGTGGTCGGCCCGCAAGCGCTCGACTGAACGAGGCTGCTCCAGGATGGTCACCTGAGCGATCTCGGTGAACGCGACGCCGGTGAACGCGGCTGCGGCGATCGCGGACGCCAGCATGCGCGGCAGGAAGACGAGCGATTCGACGCTCGAGACGCGAAAGAACGAGCCCGGCCGCCGGATCGTGGCGTCGTCGAGGACGAGCTTGCGAACCGCCGTGACGCGCTGCGCGCGCTGATCGAATTGGCTCCGCTTCCAATCGAACGCGCTCTGCGCGCGCAGCGGATGCACGATGAAATATGGAGCGTCCGAGATCGAGATCGGCAGATATTCGACGTTGGTGACCTTAGCTCTTTGCAGGAACGCCTTCAGGCGCGGTGACACGATCACCAGCCCGTCCTTGTTGGGGAGGTTGTCTGGCATGGCCCCGCGATGGACGCGTCGCTCGAGGCTCCAGCGGACGCGCTTGGGCCAGTTCCGCGCGCGCTTCCAATCGCCGAGCAGTGTCTCTTGCTCGAGCCAGAACCCGCGGAGACCGCGCTCCCGAAGCTGAACGCCCGGCGTCGGCGCCACGGCCCACACCACGTAAGGAGAGCTGGATCTCGTCGAACGTTTTCCCAAGCGGCCGTCCTATGAAAGGCCGCTGGCGGCGGCCAGCTGAAATAACCACAGCCACCCGTACGGAGCCAGCTCTTCAGTGACAGAATGCAAGCGGCAGGCACCACGCGAGCACATCGCGCGCTAAGCGCGCGTGTCTCCATTCGTCGACAGCGATGCCGAGTAGCGTGCGTTTGAGCGCCGGCTCGCTCGCGCGCTGGGCCCGCTCCCAAACGACCTCCGCGGCGACGCCTTCGCCGAGGCAGCCGTCGACGAGGCACTCGTAGCCGATTTCGTCGAGGGATTGCCGGCGCGGCGGCGGGCTGGGCGGTGCGGCGAACGCCACGCTTCTGCCGAGATAGGCGGCGGCGAGCGCGAAGCACGTGCGCGCGTGGCGGGCTTCGTCCAGCGCGGCGGAGCGAGCGCGGGCTACCAGCGGAGCGGGCGCCTCGTGCGCAGCGAGCTCACGCGAGAGTCTTTCGAACGCCGCGACGGACGCGTGCTCGTCGAGCGCGTCGTCCAGGTACCGCAAACCGATGCGTTCTCGTTGGTCCTGTGAGCAGCGCATGCCCATTGTCGCGGCTCTTTGCGGTCCGAGACGGACCTTGCCGCGCACGGTGCTCCCGTCCTCCGCGCGCAACGGACGCCCTGACGGGATCCTGAGCGGCGGCGGATAAGTATCCCAACCAAACGATAGACACGCGCCGTACAGCGCAGCCCCGCGTAGGTCGCCCGTGCCGCCTCCGAGCAGCCCCTCGAACGTGATGACGCGAGACGCGTTGTCTTCGCGCGCCGGGTCGATCATCCAGACCGGTCCGCCACGGAGCGCGAAGTAGCCGCCGCTCGTGTGGCCGAACTCCGCTCCGCCCCGAGCGTCCGCACGATAACCGAAATGGCCACTCACCTGCGTGAGCTCGATGCCCGACTCGAACGTCCCCTCCGCCTTACCGTCGCCGAGTCGCGAGCCGCCGCTCGCGCTCAGCGGGATTCCGAGCTGTACTCCTTGCTCGTCGGCGCCCGCGCCCGCGAGCGCTCCCACGACGGTGCCCCGTCCCTCCAGCACCGTACCGGTAGCTTGCGATCTGAGCTCGGGGCCAGCGCGGAGGCTCAAGCCACACCCGGACCCGGCGAGCGCCAGCGGCAAACCGATGAGCAGCCCCGAGCGCGGCATGGGTGTCATCGTACCACCTCCTGTCGAGCAATCTTTCCTGAATCGCCTCCGCCACGAGCGGCGCTCGCATGCGCTCTTCCCCAGCCAAGTCTGCGATCGTGCGCGACGCGCAGCGGCAGGAGCGAGTCTACTCGGGTTCCGCGATGGCGAGCCCAATGGCCCGCAGGAGTGCTCTCTCGACGGCAGCCATGCGCGCCGCGGACAGCCTTGCACCAAGCGGGTGTTCGCCCAAGTCGGTGCGCGGTAGCGTGGTCACCTGCTCGCACTTGAGCACTGTTCGTGTCCGAAGACCGCCTTCGCCGGAGCGAAGCCCGACGTGCGTAGGAGCCTCGCGTATCACGGTCGAAGCAGGCACGATGATGACGTCGGTGGCGCGTTCGTTGCGGTAGTCGGGTGAGATCACCAGGACGGGGCGACGCTTGTCGAGCCGCGCCCAGTAGAGCCAGCCGCGTCTGGGGGCGACCGCATTCAATCGTCCATCCTCAATCTGCGTGCCGCGCGTGCGGCCGCGTTGGCGATCGCAGTGTTCTCGCGCAGGTCCGAGGCTGAGAGGCTCTCATAGTAGGCGACGGTTTCCGCACGCAGTCGATCCTCCACCTGCATGCGCGCCGCGCGACGAAGCCAGTCTTCGATTACCGCGCTGCGGCTGCCACCGCCCCGCTCCTTCACGGCGCGGTCGACCGCGCCGAGCAGCTCCGGATCGAGCGTTACGCTCACCTTCGATTTCGGATGATCCATACTACTAAGTATCCTACCTAGTGCAGCGATGCGCAACGCCAAGCCATGAAGGCGCGGCTTTCGCGGCTGTAGGTGCGCTCGCCGCTACTGCGGTGGCAGGCGTGCTCGACGGCGACGCTGTCAGTAGCGTGGACTCGCTGGGATGGGCTGCCGTTTGCGCGCAGCGTGCCTGGCGCAAGCGCAAGCAGCCCTGGCTGGTCGCAATCGGGAGCACGCCGTGGTAGGTTTATGGGCCTAGGGAAGGAACGCATGACATACCAAATGGGCGCGGGCCGGGCGATGGCGTTCGGCGTTTTGTCTTTTGTAGTCTTGTGCTGCGGCAACGGCACGCCACCAGCTCTTGGCGCGGACGATGCGCCGGAAGGCGGAGGATCTTCGGGCGCCGGCGACGCGGGGACAGGCGGCGTTGCAGGTTCTAATGGCGGCGGCGCGGGAACCAGTCCCGGTGGGGGCAGCGCGGGCGTTGGTCAGGGCGGCGCTGCTGGCTCACTCGGCACGGCTGGCAGGAGCGGATCGGGCGGTACCAGCGGTACGGCGGGCAAGAGCGGATCGGGCGGTACCAGCGGTACGGCTGGCAAGAGCGGCGCCAGCGGCGCCAGCGGCGCCAGCGGCGGCACCGCGGGCGGGGCCGCTGGCTCGAGCGGAGCCGGCGGAGCCGCCGGCTCAACGTCGACGTGTTGCACTGCACACAGCGGGCTCGGCTGTGACAATGCCACGGTCGAGAGCTGCGTCTGCGTTGGCGACGATCCCTGTTGTAGCCAGCGCTGGGACTCGATGTGCGTAGCGGAGGTGGAGGCGTTTGGCTGCGGCACGTGCACAGGCGGCGCGGGTGGATCGGGCGGAAGCGCCGGCGGTGGGGGCTCGGGCGGCACCTGCGAGCTGTCGCCCACGCGGGACTGCTATTCGTGCCTGGATTGTGCCGACACTACGTCGCCATGCAAAGCCGAGGGTGACGCGTGCGTAGCCGACAGTGCTTGCGAGTATATCCTCGCATGCCGCCAGGGCTGCGTCGGCGATCCTTCCTGCGCAGTCGATTGCGGGAGCACCCAACAGAGCGCGGGGGCGACTCTGTTCGCGAAGTTCGCGAGCTGTGAATGTTCCCTGTGCCCAGTCGCCTGCGACGTAGGCGGAGTGTGCTTCTAGAACGTGACGCGACTTTCGCGTGGGGCTCAGCAGCCTTCCCGATCCAAAAGCCGTCCCTGAATCGCACGTCCGCTGATGATTCGCCGTGCCGCGCGCCCGTCAATGCCGACACGTCCACCGGCGGCACCGCGACGTGAATGTCCAGCCGATCCAAGAGCGGCCCGCTCAGCCGCGCGCGATAGCGCCGGCGAGCGTCTTCGCTGCACGAGCAGTGCCGCCGCGGATGTCCCCAAAACCCGCACGGACACGGATTCACGCTCTGGCGACGGGCACGAGCGCAAGCGCCGGAAGGCTACGATCGTACACGCCACCTTCACGAACGCCTTGCAGAGAGCCCGAGTGTGTCCACTGCCGGCGACGCAGACGCGCGTGCACCGGTGGCGCTACCGGGGGTGCGACAGGCCTTCGTTTTCCAGCGCACAGCCATGTGCAGCTTGTCGGCCCGCTGGCCGTCAAGCTGGCGACCGTTTTAGTGATCAAAAGGGGTCGGCGCGGACCACTGGCATGAGTGAGACTTTCGCTCGATGTCTGCCGCGCCGCGCATAGCGGAGCCCACCACCCGGACTCCGACCTCGATTGAGGGTTCCGAGGCCACTCACGACGAGCGGCTGCGAGCGCTTTTAGCCGAGCACCTCGGGCTCGTTTGGCGAACTTTGCGTCGCTTCGGTGTCCCGGAGGATGCGATCGACGACGCCGGCCAACAAGTGTGGCTGCTCTTATCTCGGAAGCTGACCGAGCTCGAGGTCGGACGTGAGCGAGCGTTTCTTTTCGGTAGCTCGATTCGGATTGCCGCCGATGCGCGTCGCAAGCTAGCTCGCTGTCGTGAAGTGCCCGCGCCGGATTCGCTGGACGTTGCCGATCCGAGTCCGGGGGCGGACGAGCACATCGCGCAGGGCCAAGCGCGCGCGCTGCTCGACGAAATTCTGGCGTCGATGCCCGACGATTTGCGCGCCGCCTTCGTGCTCTATGAGCTCGAAGAGCTGACGGCTGCGGAAATCTCCGAGCTACTCGCGATCCCGCCGGGCACCGTCGCGTCCCGGGCGCGGCGCGCTCGAACCGCGTTCGAGGAAATCGTGCGACGGTTGCAGGCTCGTGGTCGAACCCGAGGAGGCCGCTAATGGAACTACCCCGACGTATCGTAGAAGGCGGAGCCGGTGAGTGGGCACAGGATTTCGTCCGCTCGGCGCGGGTAGACCCTCCGTCGCAACGCTTTCGTCGTGGCATTGCCAAGGAGCTTGGCGTCGCCGTGGGCGCCGTCGGCATCACCAGCACCACGACCACGGCCGCCAAGGCCTTGGGCTCGCTCTTGTGGCTGAAGTGGCTTGCGATCGGCTCGGCTCTCGGCGTTGCCAGCACGCTGACGCTGTCTTACGCATTCAAGCCGGCGGTACGGCCTTCCACGCCGCGCGTCAGCGCAACCGGGGTGGCTGCGGCTGAGCCCGTAGCGCGACCAAGGCCGCAATCGGCGATCGCTGCCGCGGTCGAGCCACCACCGGCAGTCAGTGCAGAAGCGTGGCCGGCCAACGCGCACCGGCCCGACGCGCGGCTCGCTGCTAGCGCGAACGTCAACGGCCGACCGGGCGCCGCTGCGGTCGCTGCGCCTGCGCCTGCTGCGTCGTCAACGCTCGGCGCCGAGATGGCGGCCATCGATCTCGTCCACGGGGCGCTGGCCGCAAACGACGCGCACCGCGCCTTGCAAGGCCTCGACCGCTATCAGCAAAGCTTCCCGTCGGGGGTATTCTCGCTTGAAGCTCAGGTTTTGCGTATCGAAGCGCTTTCGGCGCTGGGTCAGCGTGAGGAAGCACGGGGGCTCGCTCAGCGCTTTCTCGTCGAGCAGGCCGACAGCCCGTACGTGCGGCGAGTGCGTTCGCTGCTTGGCTCCGACACCGATTCGAAGGCAGGCTCGAACCCTCCGTCCCCCGCGCGTTGAATCGTTTGAAGAAGCGCCGCTCATCATCGCTCGTCGCGCTGCTGCTGCTGGCCGTGACGCGAGCCAACGCGGCCGAGCCCGTCGAGCCGGTGCGCATCGATTTTCACGCGGAGCCCGGCTGTCTCGACGGCGCGGCTTTCTTCCAGGCCGTGCGCGCGCGAACCGCTCGGGTTCGGGTCGCCGAGGACGGCGAACCGGCGCGCACCTTCCAAGTGTCGATCGCGCTGGACGCGTCTGGACGCGTTCAGGGAGACCTCACCGTGACGAACCCCGAGGAGCGGGATCCGCAGCTCGGAAAGCGGACTATTCGGGGCGCATCTTGCGGCGAGGTCTTCGAAGCACTGGCCCTGTTCGCAGCGTTGTCGGTCGATCCCGAGGCGTCCACGGCGGCGGTAGCTCCTACTGCTGCGCCAGCGATCGCCGCAGAGCCGCTGGATACACCGCCGCCGGCGCCCATCATTCCTACGCCGCGCGTTGAGCGCGCTATGGCCGTGCCTCCCGCGCGTACGAGCCGGAAGAACGCGCACCCATCACCGAGCTGGGGTGCGCTCGCTGGGTTCCATTGGGGCGCGATGAGCGCGGGCACCGCTTCGAGCTTGCTGTTGCTCGCGCCGTTCGTCGAAGCCGGCCTTCACGCGCAGAGTCGCGGGGCCTCGCTTGCGCCAGCGCTGCGGCTCTGGTTTTCGAGCACGGGCGTGGACACGGCGGCGACCAGCGAAGGGCGCGCGCATCTGCATTGGACGACACTCCGCCTCGACGCGTGTCCGGTCGAGCTCCGCGCCGCTAGCTGGCTGGCGGTTCGACCCTGCCTGACGACGAGCGTCGGAGCGCTCATCGCGTCCGCCAAGATCGATCACCCGGAGAACCAAACACTGCTCTGGTCGACGCTCGGTGCAGCGCTTCACGCGGGCTGGAATCTCACGCGCAGCGTCGAGCTCGAGGGAGCGGGCGGGCTCGACGCGCCGCTCGCACACGACAGCTTCCATTTCCGGCCTTCGACTCCGGTCTATCGCGTTCCTTCGAGTATCGCGTTCGCGACCATCGGCGTCGCGGTCCACTTTCTATGATCAAACGAGGCGGCGGCGCGCCACTGCTAAGTAGAATGCACTTGAAGAAAAATCTTGGGGCGCGCTCACTGCTGATGACGTCGCTATGCGCGCTATGCGCTGGCTGCGGGGGCAAAAGCTATGAGCTGGGCTACTCGGATCGCCCTGCAAACAATCCGGATCCTGGCAGTGTCGGTGGTGCGGGCGGCAGCGGAGGCGGGAGCGGCAGTGGAGGGATGACGAGCGGTGGAGCGAGCGCAGGAGTCGGTGGAGCCGGCGCGGGAGCAGCGGGCATGAGCGCGGGCGGTGGCGCCGCCAACGGCGGAGCGAGTGGGCTCGGGGGTTCGAGCGGCAGCTCAGGCTCGAGCGGCAACTCAGGTTCGAGCGGTTCGAGCGGCAACTCAGGTTCGAGCGGCTCGAGCGGCAGCTCAGGTTCGAGCGGGAGCGGAGGCGGGCCGAGCCCGGCCAGCTGCGATGGGCTCGCAAAAACCTGCGGCTCCGATGGCAATGAGGATTGCTGCACGAGCTTGCCCGTACCCGGCGGCACCTTCTACCGGAGCTACGACGGCGTGACATACACGGATCAAAGCCACCCTGCGACAGTGAGCGCCTTTCGGCTCGACAAATTCGAGATCACGGTCGGAAGGTTTCGGAAGTTCGTGGACGCTTGGGACGGCGGTTGGCGACCCGCGGCGGGCGACGGCAAACACACACACTTGAACGGCGGCAGCGGACTCTCGGACGGAGCCGCGGGGTACGAGCCCGGCTGGGACGCTAGCTGGGCAAGCAACCTGGCCACCGCGAGCGCGGACTGGGACACGAGCCTTGCGTGTGACGCCAACTACCAGACATGGACAGCCACGTCGGGTGGCAACGAGCACCGCCCGATCAATTGCCTCTCGTGGGACGAAGCAGCGGCATTCTGCATCTGGGACGGCGGATTCTTGCCGAGCGAAGCAGAATGGAACTACGCAGCTGCTGGCGGCATGGAGCAGCGAGTCTATCCCTGGGGAGTAGCGACGCCCGATTGCAGCTACGCGAATTACCTCGGAGACGCTGGCGGTACCAACTGTGTCTCTCCTGGGTTTGGGATAGGGTCAACGAACGATGTCGGCTCAGAGCCCAAGGGCATGGGCAGGTATGGGCAAATGGACCTTGCCGGCAATGTCTGGGAATGGGGGCTGGACTGGTATGCACCTTACAGAGTTCCCTGCGACAATTGTGCTGATGTCACGACCGACTACCATCGGGAGCTCCGTGGCGGGAGCTTCCTGAATAACGCGGCTGGCCTGTACTCGGCGGGCCGTGACTACATCAACGACACCCCGGCGTCCGCCCACCCCGACATCGGTGCTCGCTGCGCGCGCCCGAGCATTCCCACCTGCGGCGACGGCACAGTCGACTCGGGCGAGACCTGCGACGACGGCAATCTGCGATCGGGTGACGGTTGCAGCGCGACCTGCGCGACCGAAGACGGTTTTGCGTGCAGCGGGACGCCCTCCGCGTGTAACCGCAGCTGCAATGGTCTCGCGAAGACCTGCGGTCCGAACGGCGATGACGATTGCTGCGCGTCGAATGCGGTGCCAGGTGGGACGTTCTATCGGAGCTACGACGGCGTGAATTTCAAGAACCAGGACTCGCCGGCGACGGTGAGCGATTTTCGGCTCGACAAGTACGAGATCACGGTCGGTCGCTTTCGGCAATTCGTAGCCGCGTATACGCAAGACCTGATCGCTCAGGGTGCGGGTAGGAACCCGAGCAACCCCGACGACACCGGCTGGGACACCGCGTGGAACGCGAGTCTGGACACGGACGCGACAACACTGACCACCGCGCTCAAGTGCGATCCGACGCAACAAACGTGGGGTGACAGCCCGGGCTCGACCGCCGCGGAGCAACTACCAATCAATTGCCTCAGCTGGTTCGAGGCGGAAGCATTCTGCATCTGGGACGGCGGGCGCTTACCGACGGAAGCAGAGTGGAACTACACCGCCTCGGGAGGCACGGAGCAACGTGTGTATCCCTGGGGAAATGCAGATGCGGACTCGAGCTACGCTGTCTTCAACGTGAATTCTGCGGCGATTGTCGGCTCGAAATCGCCCAAAGGGGATGGCAAGTGGGGTCAAGCGGACCTGGCGGGAAATGTATGGGAGTGGACGCAGGATTTTGACCCGGGAGGGTACCTCAATCCATGCGACAATTGCGCCGACCTAACGAGCGTTGCTTCCGCGTCCAAAGTGCTGCGGGGAGGCATGTTCACCGGCGATTCGGGGTACATGTACTCGTCGATCCGCTCCGCCGGTAGCTGGAGTCGGGGCCCGTCCACCGACTACTTTTCTGTGGGCGCTCGCTGCGCGCGCGCTCGCTAGGAGATCAAAAGAACAAATACAACAAGACGACTGGCGCTTTTCACCGCGAAACAGGCCTGGCGCGTTGCATGTCGATCACTCTTCTTGCCGCCGCAACTACGGCTTGCCCGACCCGTGCAGCTCCGGATCAAACTCGCGCATTGCCTCGATCACGACTCGCACGGCAGCCGTCACTTCACGGCGCATGTAGGCGCGAAATTCCGGGTCGGCCAGGGCCTCTTTCGCGAAGTCCTCCGCCATCTTGTCAATGGCAGCGCGCGTGGATTCGCTGAGCACGTGCTTCGCGCTCTCTTCGGCGAGCTGCCGAACCAGCGGCTTCCTGCGCGGCATGCGGGCCATCATACCACCTCCCGGTCCAAAAGCCGCCCCTGGATCGCCTCTGCGACGTGTGGCGCTCTCACCCGCTCCTCCCCCTCCAAATCCGCAATGGTGCGCGCGACCCGCAGCACCTTCACGAACGCCCGCGCGCTCAGACCAAGCTTGTCGACGGCGAGCTCCAACATTCTCTTGCTCTCGCGTTCGAGCGCTGCAACACGCTCGAGCTCCGCGCCCGTGAGCGTCGCGTTCAAGCGCGTTGACAATCCCAACGCCTCAGCGCGCCGTCTCTGCACGTCGCGCGCACGCGTCACGCGCGCACGCACATCCGCCGACGATTCGCCGTGCCGTGCGCCCGTGAGCGCCGAGACTTCCACCGGCGGCACCGCGACGTGAATGTCCAGCCGATCCAAGAGCGGCCCGCTCAGGCGCGCTCGATAGCGCCGGCGCGCGTCTTCGCTGCACGAGCATTGACGTCGTGGGTGACCCCAAAACCCGCACGGGCATGGATTGACTGCGCCGATCAACAGCGGCCGCGCCGGGAACCAAGCGTGCGCCCGCGCTCGCGCGATGGAGACCACGCCGTCTTCCAGCGGTTGCCGCAGCGCCTCGAGCGCGCCGCGGCGAAACTCGGCGAGCTCGTCGAGGAAGAGCACGCCGTGATGCGCGAGGCTCACTTCACCCGGTCGCGGTTGATCACCGCCGCCGATCAGGCCGGCCTCGCTTACCGAGTGATGGGGCGCGCGAAACGGGCGTTCGGTGACGATGCCTTGCTCGGCAGAGAGCAAACCCGACACGCTGTGAATCGACGTGCACACGACGGCTTCCTCGAAGTCGAGCGGCGGGAGCACGGACGGCATCAAGCGCGCGAGCAGCGTCTTGCCGCTGCCCGGCGGCCCCACGAACAAAAGGTTGTGCGCGCCCGCGGCGGCGATCTCGAGCGCGCGCCGCGCGCCGCTCTGCCCGCGCACGTCGGAAAGGTCGAGACCGGCGCGCGACGGAGCGGGTCGGAACACGGTGCGCGTCACGCGCGGAAGCGCGCGGCCACCGCGCAAGTGTTCGATGATCTCGCTCAGGTTCGTGGCGGCGTGCACGGTGAGCCCCTGGGCGAGCCCTCCTTCTAGGGCATTTCTGTGCGGGATAATCGCCGCGCGCACGCCGCGAGCGCGCGCGCCCTCGAGCTGGGGGAGCACGCCGCGTACCGGGCGCAGCGAACCGTCGAGCGAGAGCTCACCGATCAAGAGGACGCTCTCGAGCGCGCTCGGCGGAAGGCGCCCGAGCGCGCCCAAGATCCCACAGGCGATGGCCAGATCGAGCGCTGCGCCGTGCTTGCGCAAGTCCGCGGGCGCCAAGTTGACCGTGAGCGCGTACTCGTCCAGCAGTACGCCCAGACGTCCGAGCGCGCTGGCGACGCGCACGCGCGCCTCCTTGACCGCGGTCTCCGCTAGGCCGACGAGCTGAAAGAGCGACGGTCCACGCGTCGACGACACCTCCACGTCGATACCGTGCGCGTCGAGGCCCATCAGCGCGCTCGCGCGCGCGGTCGCGCTGCCGAGCTCGGCTCCGGCAATCATCACGGTGTGTGCGCCCGAAACCACGCGGTGGATGGTGCAAAACACCTGCCGTGCCGGGAGTCGGGATATCCGCCGTATATGCGCTGGCCATCGCCGGCGAGTTCGTGGCGAACGCCCGGGTTTGGAAAAGATCGTTGGCTGCTCGGACTAGCAATGCGCGGATCGTCGCCTGGCTTCGCTGACGGTGAACGCCATTCGGACCGAGCGCGCAGACCGCGTGCGGCTCGTCTTTCGTGCTGTGACTCAATCTGACGTCGGCGCGCTCGCGCTCGCGATCACGCG
This sequence comes from Polyangiaceae bacterium, assembly GCA_036496745.1. GTDB lineage: Bacteria > Myxococcota_A > Polyangia > Polyangiales > Polyangiaceae > PMG-095. Next base: position 36,476 of record DASXKQ010000106.1, on the reverse strand, counting down.
GATGAGGCATTGAGGCGGCGGCGGTCTCAGTAGACCGCGCATTCGTCTGCACAAGTGCGGCGCCCATTGATGAAAGTGCAGAAGACACCGGGCGGCCGACAAAGCATGGCGCATTGATCTAGAGGCGTCTGACACGCAAAGGACTCGGCGACGCCACACTCAGCACCAACCGCTTCGTAATTCCCACAGACGTACGGAGGCTGACAGTCGGCATCGACCTTGCACGAGGCCGGGACGCAGTGTCCAACCGGGTCATCACAAAAACAGAGCTCGCCGGCGGCGCACTCGTCGTCGCTGACACATCCGTAGGAACAGAGGGCAAACACGGGAGGTCGCGAGTACGTGCAAAAGCCGTGCGGCTTCTGGGTGCATTCGCTATCGGTAAGGCACGAACCCTCGGGCCTCTCTTCGGGAGCGAGCCGGTAGACGCGCGGGACGATCCTCTTGAGCTGATCGGCGCCGTCGCCCTTGCGAGGCAGAAGGGAAGGACACGTTCGCGCGCTCGATCGATGTAGCATGCCGGTCGAGCACCTCTCAAGGCCAGTAGGTTTGCCGGCAAGTGAAAGCGGCTTGGACGACTCACAGCGCGTCGCGAGGGACGGCAAGGCCTCGGACGCGCTCGGGTGTTGCGGACACCCTGCCAGGAACAGCATGATAGTAGCGCCGACAACACATGATCGGACGAGACAACGGTTCATGGTCGCGCACCTGATTACCAAGTGACGTCCGTATCAAGAGTACCAATAGCGAGGTTATTGCCGCGCATGCCCAGCCAATCAATGTATCGGTAACGAGCCATGAGCGCCAGCGCCGCCGGTGCCAGAGCTCAATCAGGACGCAAGATCGAGTACAGGATCGCGTCCGAGGGCTGACCATCGATGCGTAGGCGTTTTTTCAACACGGCATCGCGCTGAGCGCCCGCTTTTTCGGCGACGCGTTGACTGCGATGATTGTCGATTGCGGCGACGATCTCGAGGCGATGCAGGGTGGTGTTTTGGAACACCCACGGCACGAGCTCTAGGACCGCTGCGGGAGCGATGCCGCGGCCAGCGGCGCTCGAGCGCACCCAGTACCCGAGGTTTGCAAGGCCGTTCGCTTGGTTGATCTGGTTGATGCCGCAGCCTCCGGCGTATCGCCCGGTCGAATCGACGATCGCGAAATCGTACATGGCTCCGGTTTGGTGAGCGTCGAGCGTCGCGCGAACCCAGGCTGCCGCGTCCGACTCGGCGTAGTTTGCGTGGGCCCACGGCATCCACGGGAACAGGTCCGCGAGCGACTCGCGCACAGCCGCCGTCATTTCCGAGGCGTCGGACGCTTGATAAAGCCGGATGCTGGCGAGCGCGCTCATCGCTGGACTCACTTTGACGGCTTGGGCGGCGCGATCTCGCTCAGCGTGTATGCGCTCTTGGCGGCGCGCAGCATGGCTGTCAGCAGTTTGGGGTGGAGCACGGTGTTGTTGCGCCGGTCGAAGAGGCCGAAGCTTTCGCCGCCGCTGCTCTGGCCGCCGTTGTCCCAATACACGGGCAAGATTCCGCGGTCGACGGCGGCCTTGGTGACGTATTCCATGTAGTAGCGCCGGTAGTCTTCGAAGTCCGCCTGGTAGGTCGCGCCGTATTCGCCGAGCAGCACCGGTACGCCCTGGTCGATGAAGGTCGACTTGAGTTTGTCGAACTGCGTCAGCACGAAATCCTCCTGACCCCAGTCGTCTCGATCCGGTGAGGCTTTACCCCAGGTGTGCGTCTTGGCCTGGAGCGCATAGAGGTAGGGGTCATAGTAGTGGATAGACAAGATGAGCCGTTGCGCGGTCGGGTCGCTCGGCAGTTTGAAGCCCGCGATCGTGTGATCGATATTCGTGTTGTAGCCGGGCACGACCAAGTGGCGCTGCGCATTGTTGCCGCCGCTCGCGCGCACCAAGTTCACGAACTCTTGATTGAGCTCGTTGATGAACGTGAAATGACGTGGATCCGGCGTGCCGTAGCCGTCGTGAATTTCGTTCATCGACTCGAACAGGAGCTCTTCGCCATGACCCGAGAAATGCTTGGCGATTTGTGTCCACACGGCGGCGAAGCGCGCTTTGACGGTAGCGTTGTTCGCTTCGGTCGTATTGCCGCTTTCGTCTTTGAGCTTGATCCAGCCCACGCCCTTGAAGCCGTCCGCGCCGTCGTGATGCAGATCGATGATCGCGTAGAGTCCGGCGGCCTCAGCATAGCCCACGACTTCGTCCACGCGCTGGAGAAAGCTCGGCGCGACGAGATAGTCCGGCGCGGGTCCCGTGTGCGCCGACCAGGTGATCGGAATACGCACCGCGCGGAAGCCGGCCTTGGCGACGGCGTTCAGCAGCGCGGGCGTGACGCGCGGGTTCCCCCAAGCGGTCTCGCCGTCGGGGACGTCCAAGCTATTGCCTAGATTCCAACCGAGTCGGAGCTCGCTGAGGAGCTGCGCGGACGTGTGCGTGAAAGCGCGCGCGCCATGCTCGACGGGCGGGGCACCGCCATTCTGCCCATCGCCACCACTTACTGCCTGGCCGATGGGCGGAGTGAGACAGGCGCTCGCCAGAAACGCGAGGCACACGCTCAAGCATGAATCGTGGGTTAGATTGCGAAGGAAGTCGAGGCTCACGCCGGCTCGTATAGATCGGCGCGCAGCGCAAGGCTAGGCGCGCTCATCAGCGCGCCGGGCGGGGGAGTATCGTGGTCGCGGCAGCTTGCAGGTAGCCCTCGATGATTGGGTGGGGCTGTTCGAATGAGGAGGAGAGCTGGGGCTGGAATAGCGTGGCCAAGAAGAATCGCTTGTCCGCGAGTTCGAATGCGCGCATCTCTCCGTCTGCGCCACGCGCCGCAACGCGCAGGCCCGCGGCCTCCCAGCGCGGCACGAAGTCCGCGTTCGTTTCGAAGCTACAGAAATATTGATCTTGGAGGTCAGCGGCACCGCACAGCGCTGCAAGTCGACTGCCCAAGACCGGGCGAGCCACGCCCGCTCCGGCTAGCTTCGGCGTACCGCTTGGTGCGTCAGGAATCGCGCACGCTACCGGCGTGATGACGATTGGGTCGCCTGCCGGATCGTTCTCCGCGCTGTTTGCATTGACCAGCCCGAGCACGTTCCGCGTGAACTCGATCAGCGCATATTGAAAACCGGCGCAGGTTCCCAAGTAGGGCACGTCGCGTTCCCGCGCGTACTCGATGGCACTCAGAATCCCCTGCATGCTGAGATATGGACCGCCTGGCGCGCCCCAGATTCCGTGGCATTCGTCGAGCTGCCGGGCGCGGTTCCCCGACGCGAGCGATGCCGTCGAAACCCAGCGCGGTTCGACCGAAATGCCGAGGCGCGCCGCCGCGTGAAGGATTGCTGCATCAGTGGCCCAGTGCGAACGCTTCGCGCGATCGAAATCCCCCACGAGGGCGATGCGCATAGCGTTCATGACGTCGATCCCGTGGTTTTCGTGACGGCAGTTCCAGAAAACCATGCCATGGCGACATCGTCGACGAACCGACCGTCGGAGAGGCGCACGCGGTCGCGAAAAATGCCTTCTTCCCCAAAGCCCAGGCGCTCGTAGAGTCTGCGCGCTCGCGTGTTCGTGCTGCGAACCAGGAGCTCAATCTTGTGCACGGCTGGCTGAGAATTGGCCCAGTGCTGGAGTTCTCGAACGAGAGCCGTGCCGATTCCACGCCCGGTCTGGCCCGGATGAACGACGACGGTCAGACGGCAGACATGTCGCACTGCAGCGAGGGTCATCGGCTCGAGGAACGCGTGCCCGACGGGTTGCTCCTGACTGACGGCAACAAGGTAGCGTCCCGTAGTTTCAAGCTCGCGGATTTTGTTCTCGAACGCCGCCAGCGACAGCTCATCCGGGCGGGATACGAGCTGACCCGGGATCTCGGCCGTCTTCACTTCCGCTTGCCAGAGAGTGGTCGCGTCAGTAGCGGTGGCGGCTCGAATTGTGACGTCGGGCGGCATGGTGGAACGGCCCTAAGCCGGCGGTTTTGCGGGCTACACGAGCATACTCTATAATATATTTATGGCGACCAGCGTTCACATCCCGAAGCCGCTGCTGGAGGCCGTGGATCGGCGCGCCCGCGCGCTGAAAGTCAGTAGAAACAAGCTGATTGTTCAGGCGCTGGAGCGTGAGGTGACAGCGGGCGCAGACTGGCCGGTCGGCTTTTTCGAGGAACTTGGCGGAGCGGAGCCTGAGCTCTTGCAGGCGGTCGACGAAATGTCCAAGGCGATTCAATCGAACCGGCGTTCCAAATCGCCGACGAAGCTGTGAAGTACGTTCTGGATACGAACACCGTGTCAGCCGTCATGCGGTCCGACGCGCGCGTGCTGAAGCGACTCGAACAGTCGAACAGGCGCGACGTCATGTTGCCGCAACCGGTCATTGCTGAGATCGCCTATGGCATTGCTCGGCTTCCGAAATCGCGCCGACGCCAGCTGCTCGAGGGCCGTTTCGAGACAATTGCGGGCACGTTCGAACGGATCGAGTGGACGGACTTAGTGAGCGACGCTTTCGGTAGGATCAAGGCGTCCTTGGAACGGAAGGGGCTCCGCATCGAAGACTTCGACGCAGCTATCGCTGCGCATGCTTTGGCCAACGATGGCACGCTCGTGACCGGTAACGTCAAGCACATGGCTGGCATCCTAGATCTGCGGCTCGAGGACTGGCTCGCCCCGTAACGCGCTAGGCCGCCTTGTCTCTTGCTGCGCGGCGCCATGCCCTCACTCCTCACCACGCCACGCCGCAAGCAAGGCCGGGAGCTCGTTCAACCTCTGGATCACCGCGTCCGGCACGACGTTCTCGAGCGGCGGCGAGCCGGAATGCGGGCGCCAGATGCCGCGCAGGCCGGCGTGTTGAGCGCCCTGCACGTCGTCGATCGGGCGATCGCCGACCATCACGGCGCGGGCGGGGACAACGCCGAGGCGCGTCAGGATGTGTTCGAAGGCGGCGGGGTGCGGTTTGCTGTGCGCCATGTCGGAGGTGTACGCGCGCTCGTCGATCAGCGAGGCCAGGCCGTCGCGTTCCAGAAAATGTTCGTGGAACGATGCGGGCCAATGAGTGTTCGATAAGAGCCCGATCTTGAGCCCGGCGCTGCGCAACGCGCGCAATGTGGGCGCCGCGTCTTCGTGGTGGCGAATATGGGGGGTCCAGCTGTCGAGATGGCGCTGCGCGACCTCTTCGAGCACGGCGGTCGTGACGTCGAGGCCGAGGGCCTTGGATTCCGCGTCGAGGATCTCGGCGAGTGTGCCGGTGCGCTGCGCGTCTTTCACGCCCTGCCAGTAGCGAAGCTCGGCCTGGCAGAGGCGGTCAGCGAACTCTGTCGGGTCGCGTCCGGTCACGCGCGCGAGGTGCTCGGCGGCCAGCAGCCACATGTCGTAGAGCTCGACGTTTGCGTAGAACGAGAGCGTCCCACCCCAATCGAAAATGACGGCTTCGACGCTCATGCAGCGGGCATTTTGCGCAACTCGCGCCACCCTGCAATCCTGCTCGCGGAAGCGATGAGTTTTGCCCTGTTCGACGCGTGTCCCGAGCTCAGCGCGCGCTTGCCTCGCGCTGAGCTCGGAACGTTTCCGACGCCGGTCACGCCGGCGACCGGGCTCGCGGACGCGCTCGGTGTGGCCAGCGCGGACGTCTGGCTCAAGCGCGACGACATTTCGGCATCCGCGTACGGCGGGAACAAAGTGCGCACGCTCGAGCTGCTGTTCGGACAAGCTCGCGCGCTCGGCAAAGAGCGCGTGTTCTCGACGGGGGCCTTCGGTTCGAACCATGCGCTCGCTACGGCGTTCCACGCGGCGCGCTGCGAGCTCTGTCCGGGCGCGCTGCTCTTTCCACAACCCATTTCGTTCGCGGCCTACGAAAATTTGCGGGCCCTCAGCGCGCTGAAGGTCGAGCTTCGGGCGACCGCGCACTGGAGCGCGTTGCCGTTCGGCATTTGGCGGCTAAAACGCGCGGGAGCGAGCGCGCCGTATGTGATGGTGCCGGGCGGTGCGACGCCGCTCGGCGCGCTCGGCTACGTGTCCGCGGGGCTCGAGCTGGCGCGCCAAATTGCCGACAAGGAGCTGCCGCTCCCACGTCGGATCGTGGTGGGTGTGGGTTCGACCTGTACGTCGGCTGGGCTGTGCGTCGGTCTCACGTTGGCCGCCACGCGCGGCCTCGGCTTCACGCGCGCGACGCAGCCGGAGCTTTGCTCGGTGCGCGTCACGCCCTGGCCGATCACGAGCCGCTTCCGCATTTTGCGCCTGGCAACCGCGGCGTCGCGTTTGCTCAACGCACTGTCCAGCGGCACCTTGCCGCAATTTTCGGGGAGCGAGCTCGGCAGCCGCTTTGACGTCGATGGCCGCTTTCTCGGGAGCGGTTACGGCTTGCCGACAGAAGCCGGTCGCGAAGCGATCGCGTTGTGGTCGCAGCTCGGATTGCCGGCGCTCGACACGACCTACAGCGCCAAAGCCGTCGCGCGCGTGCTGACCGACGTACGCGCGGATTGTTCGGGCCCCGTGCTGTTCTGGTCGACCAAATCGAGTGTGCCGTTGCCCGCGCAGACGCCGCTTTCGGCTGCCTTGCCGCCGCGCGTCGTTCGCTGGCTCACGCGCGCCGAACGAGAGCTCGCCGCGGGGGCCGACTGAGCGCGCTAGATCATACTCAGTGTACTTCACCACTTCACCACTCCTCGGGAGCAGGGGCGGAGGTCCGCTAAACGGCATTTCAGTTTCGGATCAGCGGATCACGGAACGGAACTGAGGCCTGAGGCACACGAGAGCCGGCGGACCCGGCGCATGCTGTTCTAACAAGTCGCCACAGTCGCGGGAGCTTTCGGCAGGAACTTCGCTAGACAAAAAAACCAATAGCTAAATTTGCATGCCTGCAGGGCATGCAAATTTAGCGCGGCAACGGCGCGCCCATCAAGCTGCCGAGCGCCTTCATCAGCATGTCATCGACGCGGTGATAGTAGTTGCGCGTGGCCGCGAGCGCGCCTTCTTCGTCCGACTTTTCGAGCATGGTCACCACGTCGCGCAGGTGTTGGGGAAAGCTCGGCTCCAAGATCCAGAGCGCCGGAAAGCGATCCAAGAGCTCACGATATGCGTCCAGAAATGGATTGGCGATCCAGCGCACGGCGACCGAATGCCCGGCGTCGAGCAGCTCGTCGAGCCAACGCTGAAAGCCATGCGCGATCACCACCGGATCGCGCCGCTCGAAGGCCGCGATCAAGAGCTCGGTAATGTCGCGCAAACGTGCGATGTCGTCGGGGCTCGCGCGCTTGGCGGCGAGCTTGGTCGCGAACTCGAGCACGAGCAGGCGCGCGGGCAAGATGTCCTCGAGCAGCGCGGCGATCTCCGCCGCGTTACCGGCGGCCTCCAGGAACGGCGGCAAGAGCTCCATGGTGCCGGTCTTGCGAAAATCGCAGACCGTGACCCCTTGGCCGTGCCGGACAGTCACCAACCGCGCTTGCTCGAGCATGCGCACGGCCTCGCGCAACGTGTTGCGGTTGGTCCCGTATTTGGCTGAAAGCTCGCGCTCGCCCGGCAAGCGCTCCGCGGGCTTGAGCGTGCCTTTCAGAATCTGACTTCTGAGATCTCGGAAAATGGTGGCCGCGATGTTGTTCGACGGCGGCGCACGATTTTCCATTGCCTACACTTTGCGCAGACGCTCAGAGCCAGATGCCGACGCCTGCGGAGATATACGGCCAACCGAGGCGCACCATCGCGCTCACGTTGTTCGTGAACAGGAAGCGCGCGCCGCCGGCGATCATCGGTTGCACGGTGGTGTCGGAGACACTGAACGAGTTGCAGAAGGCGCCATTCGGACAGGCGATGTTCGTCGGATAGTTCCAGGACCAGTGCTGGACATAGAGGCCGGGCTCACCGAACACGCTGATGTGAGAGGTGAAGAAAAAGTTCCACTGCACGACCACTGGAAAATCCCAGACGTTGACTGACGTCTGTGGCACGACACCCGGGAAAATGAAGCCGCAGTAGTTCGCCGAGTAGTGCGCGTAGTCGATGCCGAAGCCGATCGCCATGTTGTTGTTGATCGTCGGTACCGGGCCGTTGTCGAGAAACGGGATCGCGGCACGAAAACCGACGCCTAGGCCGGTGTCTACGCAGTTGGTAGCCGGCGCATCCCACTCGAGTAGCAAGTGCGGTTCGAGCTCCGCGTTGTAGTGTTCGTGCTGACCCGGGCTGCGGATCTGAGCGGAAGCGAGCGCGGGTGCGGCCAAAATGACGAGGACGGTCGAGATTTGTGTGAGACGCATGGTAATTCGATGCCTTTCGTGAACCAGATGATCACGTAACGAGGCGCTGCTCGAGCTCTCGAACCAGTGTTGGCGCGCGGGACACGATGCTCGGGCGGGCAGCCACGATCCATTCCCGTACAACAGATTGCCCCGCGTCGTCCAATCGGAGGCGCGGCCGGCCTTCCAGAATGCGGCGCAGGCGTTCGGCCATCAGCTCAGGCGTCGGCTCTTCTCGCGAGTTTCCGCGCGCAAACAAGCTGTGACAAAGCGCCACGAGCCGCGGACTCGTAGTCGGATCGTTCCATGTAATCTCGGCGGCAACGTCATCGACGCACGCGAGCGCAGCTCGATAGCGCGCGAGCGCGTGCAGGTCGCCGCTGAGAGCACGATCGAGTTCGAGCTCGACGCCGACATGCGCGACGGCGCGTGCGCTGCCCTTCCTCATGCCACGTTCGAGCAGGAACTGCAGTGCCTCGCGAGAGATGGCGAGGAAGCTCGGAGCGCCGTGAAAAGCGTCGTCACTCCGATGGTGAAAACGAACGCCGGCCGCGAGCTCCGCGTGACTCGTACGCGGCAAGCGTGCGCCGAGCATCGACGCAAAGTCGGGCAGCATCGCGCCGAGCACGAACGCGTCGCTCGGGGACGTGCGCGCAGCGAGCACCGCATGCCCGAAAAAGTTCACACACTCATTGTAGACCGCAACTCGTGAGGGAGGTCTCACGGCTCGCTCGAATCGGGGGCTTGGCCCCCGCATTGGGGGCAAAGGCCAACGTACTCGGGTGACTCGCCCTAGGCTCGGCGCGCAGCGGCCATGCGCATCGAGGGAGGCGGCGGCGCCGAGTGCGTGGGCAGCGGCGCGATGGGCCGAATCACCGCCAAGCCCTGGCTCTCGCACTCACTCGCAAGCAGCGATTTGATCGGCAAAGTTTCCGGCGTGCCGACGCGACGAGCGAGAATCAGCGCAGCGGCTTGCAGCTCACCGAGTGTCGGTAGCGCGGTAGGCACGGCGCTCGCGCGGCAACGCGCGCGAGCCAAACGGTAGGCGGCGTGTGCCATGCCGCCGGATTCGGTCACCAGCCTTTCGAAGGCACTGGCGTCCTCGAACAATGCGCGCAGCCATTCCGCCGGGTGATCGATCTCTTCGTTGCGACGTGCCATGAGTCCCCCTTGAAGCAAGCCGTATGCCGCTTGCGGCCCAGGCCAGCCGGCCCGCGCTCTAATCCCCAATCGGCCCGTATTCTCGGAGAGTTGCGTGGGACCCGAGATCACGGGCCAAGGGCTGCCCACGCGGAGCGAGCGTCACAGGGTGTGACGCCGCCGTCAGAGCACGCGTCAGCCGCTGGTCACTCGCTGTGTGATGCCGACGCAATGTTACACGCGCCGCATTGGCCTACACTCCCTCGCGTGGCAGCTCCCAAGCACGCGAAGAAGATCGCAGAGCGCGCGCGTTGCTGGTGGTGCGGTGAGGATCCGCTCTACGTCGCGTACCACGATCAAGAGTGGGGGGTGCCCGTGCACGACGATCGCACGCTGTTCGAGTTCCTAATCCTCGAGGGTGCGCAGGCAGGCCTCAGTTGGATCACGATCTTGCGCAAGCGCGAGGCGTACCGCCGCGCGTTCGCGCAGTTCGACGTCGAAAAGGTCGCTCGCTACACGCCGAAGAAGGTCGCCGCGTTGCTTCAGGATGCCGGCATCGTGCGCAACCGCTTGAAGCTCGAATCCGCCGTGAAGAATGCGCGCGCGTTCATCGCGGTGCAAGAGGAGCTCGGTAGCTTCGACCGTTATCAGTGGCAGTTCGTGGAGGGGCGGCCGATTCAGAATCTCTTCGCGAGCCGGGGACAGATCCCGGCGCGCACGGCGGAGTCGGACGCGTTCAGCAAGGACCTGAAGCGGCGCGGCTTCAGCTTCGTGGGCTCGACCATCATGTACGCGCACATGCAGGCCGTAGGCATGGTCAACGACCACGTGACGAGTTGCTTTCGGCACCCGCAGCTGAAGAAGAGGCACTGAGCCGCCCGTCCCGCCGCGAGACGGCGCGCGAGCGCCGGCCCGTGAGGTCCGGCCGCGGTTTTGCCGCGGGCGGTTGCCACAAAAGGCTAGGGTTTGCTAGCGAATCCGAGCGTGCGTCAAGAAACGTTGACGGTCGTCGCGAGGGTCAAAGATGCCGAGGCGGTCGCGCGCGCACTTGCCGACGTCACCGCGGACTGTCCGGACGGTCCGTGTAAGCCGAGCTTGTTCGGCGCGCCCGAGCTCGGCATTCACTTCGCGCGCTTCGTGCTCTTGCATGAAGACCCCGACGCAAGCCCCCTGCTCGTCTTCGAGTCGAACTTCGACACGTCGCACGTCGAGTGCGCGCTCGCGCAGAGTGCGCATCTCGCGCTGTTGGTCGAGCGGGTCGGCGCGCGCTTGTTCGAGATTTTTCAGCACTGCCAGGACTTCAGTGAACGCGCGAGGTTCGTCGACGACCTCACAAGCCAGTTGCAGCCGGCCAGCGCGGCGTACCAGGGTCACACCGAGCGTGATCTGGGCCGCATTCGCCTCGAGCAACACCTGCGTGAAGTGCTGCTCACGTATCTGGAGAGCGCGCCCAAGCAGGCAATGACGGCACTGTACGCCAAGCTGCACGAACATGTGCGTCGCTTGACGTTCGTCGAGCCGCGCCTGGCGGGTTTGGATCTGACGCGCCCGGCGCCGCCGCAGCCGAGCAGCGCCGTGCGCAGTCAGCGCCTGACGGAGGGCTATGGACCGTGGCTCGCGAACGCGTTGCCGGTGTTGCCCGTGCTCAGACACTTTCTCGGCATCCTGTCGTGGCCTTTTTCGGATCCCGAATACGATCAGCGCGGCAAACAAGAAGCGTGGACCGACGTGGATCGCCAGCGCTTCCGCGACCTTTCGGCGAATGAAGACCACGGCATGCAAAACGCGCTGACGCACGTGGTGCCGCTGAAGCTCGGCCGCGCGCGGCTGTTCGTGTTGCGGCACGCGCACGCGTACATCGATCGCATGGCCAAGCGGCATTTCGACGATATCGGGCAGCTCGGCGGGATTCCGACGATTCATTTCGCCAAGTGGCTCTTGCTCGAAGACGGCAAACGCCTGCTGTTTTTCAGCAACTACGACAGCAGCTGGGAGAGCTACCTCGGAGACTTCGTGGACCAGGCCGCGATCGGCTTGAACCTGGCTTGGACGTCGACCGACGCCTACCCGCGCACATTTTTCTTGATGGCCGGCGGCGCCAAGGACGAGGAGCGCTTCAAGGCTTGGAGCCGCGCGCATCAGCGCCCGACGCAAGTGTTCTACGCCGCGTACCCCGAGCTCAGCATCGCCGCCCTCAACAACAACAGCTGGATTCGCGACGGTCTGCACCATCCGCCCCCCGCGGGCGAACTCAGCGCGTGGTTTCGCCGCCTGACGTGAGGGGTTAGTCGCCATGAAATACCTGAGAGAACCCCTCATTTCCGCGGACGGTGACCTGAACGGTCTTGGCTGCGATCGGAGCGGTTAGTCGCGATGAAACACCAACTGTCCGATATCCAGGGTTTGATCTTGAGCGGCTATGGCGATCGTCCGGCGGCCGCCTACGCGCTGTTCGAGATCGTCGACGCAGTGGCGGCGAGGGGTTGGCTCAAGCAAACGATCGACGAACTCCAGTTCGGCGAATACCGTGGCACCAAGCGCAGTGTGGCGCCGCATCTGAAGGCGCTCTGCAAAAATCTGGCGTTCACGCACGCGGGCTTGGCGCGCCTCGGTTTGCCAACGCTGACGCTGAACGGCTTTTCGCTGCCCTTTCAGGAGGGCATGTGCGAGCCGAGCCGCGCGAGGCGTCTGGGCGACGACCGCGAAAGCGCGCCCGAGACCTGGGAGTGGGGCAACGCGAAGCAGCGGCTGCACGGCGTGCTCTCGGTCTTCGCCGGGGATGTGGGCGACTCGGCCGAGCTCACCGCGGACAACTACAAGCGCATCACGACCTACATCAAGAGCGCGTTGAACGAGGAGTTCGGCTTCAGGCTCGTCAAGCAACTCGACGCGACGCCGTCCGATCCCGTCTATCGCCGCGAACACTTCGGCTTTCGAGACGGCATCGCGAACCCGCAATTCAAAAGCCTGCCGCGCGCCGTCGACGATGATCCGATCGCCGAGGGCGAGTTCGTGCTCGGCTACGCCAATTGCTACCAAAAGCTGCCGATGTCGCCGCAAGTCCCGGACGGCCCGGGCGCGGCGGAAGCCCTCGACGCGGGCGAAAACCCAGGCCGCCGCGATTTCGGCAAAAACGGCAGTTACCTCGTGTTCCGGCAGTTGCGCCAGGACGTCCCCGAATTTTGGCGCTTCGTCGAGCGCGCCGCCAAGCACGTGCCGGACGCTCCCGACGGCGCGCGCGGTCGCGAATGGCTCGCCGCCAAACTGGTCGGTCGTTGGCCGAACGGCACCGCGCTGTCGGTGTATCCCGATTCGCCCGGCCCGATCGCGCAAGAAGACGAAGACGATTTTCTATACGGCACTGCGCAAGACTCGTTCGGCACGCGCTGCCCGATCGGCTCGCACATCCGCCGCACGAACCCGCGCGACACCGCGCTGCCCGTGCCGCACGATCCCGAGCTCAGCGGCGATCCGGCGGACGAAGACACCCGCAACGACCGCCTCAAGCTCACCAATCGCCATCGCGTCCTGCGGCGCGGTCGAGCCTACGGGCCCATCGTCAGCCACGATTGCGATCCCGAAGTCTTACGCACGACCGAGATCGAGCAGGAGCGCGGTCTCTATTTTTTATGCTTCAACGCGAACATCGAGCGACAGTTCGAATTCGTGCAATCGAACTGGGCGCTCAATCCGGCTTTCGCCGGCCTGAGCGCAGACCCCGATCCTCTGCTCGCCGCGAGCCGCACGTTCCCCTACACCGCCAGCGACTTTACGATTCAAGGCTGCCCCACGCGCCGCATCCACGGCCTGCCGCGCGTGGTCGAGACCCGCGGCGGCGCGTATTTCTTCATGCCCAGCCGGCGCGCGCTCGGGTACTTGGCGTCGCTCTAGCTTTGGGTTTGCTGTTGCTGAGTCCCTTCGCACCTCGCCCCGCAATGCTCGCGACCCGAAGCCAGGCCATCGCCATCGGGAGTTCTGAATTGTGCGTGGTCCAATCGGGGCTGCCTCGCAGTTGCTCGCGTGCACAGGTGCAGGGCGTCGCTGGGTTTGGCGCGGACACCGCGCGAGTACCGTCGGCGAAGGTGCGTGCAACCCCATGACGCCAGCCAATTCGGAACTCACGGACGAGGCGTCACGAGAACCGGCAGCGCGGGCGCGGCGCTCCAGTACGCTCTCTGTGCGCGTGGCGTCTCCGTGCGCGTGGCGTCCTCCGTGCGCGTGGCGTCCTCCGTGCGCGTGGCGTCTTCCGTGCGCGTGGCGTCCTCCGTGCGCCGTGCCTAGATGGCGAGGAGTCCGGCGCGCCGCCAACCGATCCGCGCGAGCCACGTTCTGGGCGAGACTACGGGCGCATCGTTGGCCGTCTTCGGTGGAGAAAGGCCGCGCGGCGCGAGCGGTAACGTGGGCGTGCGCAGCGCGTCGCGCGGAGCTAGGCCGCGGAGCTCGCGAAACCCATCGAAGTACGGCGCGGACGAATACGGGTCGATGCGCGCCGCGCCGCGGGCGCGGTGCTTTCTGAAGTTATTGAGCACGTACGCGAGCGCGTTGCGCACGCTGCGCGGCGAAGTGAGCGCGCGTGCAAAGAAGCGATCCGCCCACACTTTCCCGCTGCGGTTCACGAGTTTATTGAGCTGACGGGCAATGCGAATGGCCAGACCCTGCATGCCGCGCGAGAGCGCGCGCTGGTCGCTCGCCTCGACGATCAAGTGCAGGTGATCGGCCTGCATTGAAAAGTGGACGATGCGGAAGCCGAGACGCGCTCGCGTCGCGCGCGCCAGCGCGCGCTCCACAGTAGGGAATGTGAATTGGCTGCGCAGCGGCCGAAATTTCGAGCGCAACACGACGTGCACTGGGTGCGCGTGCGCGTGCTTCGGTCGCGCCGCGTGGCGTACCCGGGCGCGCTCCCGTGCGGGTTTGCGCCCCGCGCCTGCGCGCTTGCCGCCCCACGTGGGCGCTGGAGGTGGCGGCGTTGGTAGCGCCAAAGTGAGCTGTTTGGGGCATGCCTTGCCGCCGCGAGCGGACACAGAGCCCCGCTTAGACACAGGGGTGCGCCCTTGATTCCGGGCCGAAGGACGGAGCCGATGAACGCGACTCGAGCACCATGACGATTTTCTAGCACTTGATTAGGCACTAATCAATGAAAATGGACGGCAGAGCTTTTGATGTGGCGCGTTGGAGCGGGTGCGATGCGTGACGCGACCGCGTGCGTTTGGGACGGGCGCAGACGCGCGGTGCGGGCGCGACCGAGTACATTCCTTGCTGGTTGCGCTGAGGACATGCTTCGCTCCGCGGCCGGGGACAATTTCTCGACGCGCCGAACGCGAGCGCGACCAAGTTCGTGTGAATAGCGGCCGTTAGCCGTCGCTCGAGCCATCCGAAGACATCTCTTGCAGCTGGGAGATGCCCTTGCCGAGCGCCGACGCCCTTCCAACGAAACCAAGCGAAGCGTCGCTCTACCCGAGCAACGTTTCCCAATCCAGATCCGCGCACAGCACGCGGACGCCGCGGGTTTCGGGGATGGCGATCGAGAAGGTGATGCAGGATCGGCCGTCTGCGATGGAGAGATAGGGGCGGGAGACTTGGACGCTGCCGGGCTGCGCGATGGCTCGACGAAAGTACGGGCGGCGCAGCCAATTGGCGCCGTCGGCGTCGGAGCAGGGTTGATAGCGAGCGTCGGGGCGTTGTCGTGCGGCGCGCGCGGAGAGGTTGCTGCCCACCTGTACCCCGGACGCGGATACCAGGTAGCAGCGCTGCACGGCTTCTAGTTCGTTGAACTCAGCGAGCGCGCTGTCGGCTT
Source organism: Polyangiaceae bacterium (assembly GCA_036496745.1). GTDB lineage: Bacteria > Myxococcota_A > Polyangia > Polyangiales > Polyangiaceae > PMG-095. Next base: position 21,320 of record DASXKQ010000106.1, on the reverse strand, counting down.
CCGCCCCCTGCTGAAAGCGCTCGGCGCACGACTCGAATTTTTTGCGGTACCTGCTCAATACGTCGCGCTCCTCGGCTGCTTGCGCGAGCACGCGCTCTTCGAACGAGCTCAGCAGATCACTCAGGATGCCTTGCGGGTCGTCGCGCGCGCCGAGGCGGATGCGCGGCTCGCCGAAGTAGTAACCTTGTACGAAATCCGCGTCGCTTTCCAAGGCGATCAGCGCATGTTCGGAGGTCTCCAGGCCTTCCATCACCACCAAGCAGCCGGCTTCGTGGAGCAGTGACACGAGGCCCGGCAAAATGCGGCGCACGCGGCGGGTGCGCGTGGCCTCCACCACCATCGAGCGATCGAGCTTCACGATGTCCGGCTGGATCCGCCAGATGCGCTCGAAGTTCGATTCCCCCGCGCCAAAGTCGTCGATCGCGACCAGGCAGCCGAGCTCGCGGAAAAAATGCACGCTGCGCGCGAGGTTCGGTTCGTCGTACACGCTGGTCTCGAGGATCTCGACCACGACGCGATGCGGAGGAATGCCGTGCCGCTCCAAGATGCGCGGCAGAAGCATGCGCGTCGAATGCCCTTCCAAGACCAAGCGCGGGCTGACGTTGAGCAGGATCCAACCTTGATCGAGTCCGCTGAGCGCGAAGTTTTGCACGTGCAGCGCGCGGCAGATCTGATCGAGCAGCATCGCATCTTCGCCCGCCTTCATGAACACGCGGTTCGGCGCGACGAGTCGGTCGTGCTGATCGTACGCACGCAAGAGCGCTTCGTGGCCCACCGGCTTGTGATGCACGAGGCTCAGTACGGGCTGAATCGCCGTACGCAGTGTGTACTCGCCGAAGGTCGCTTGGGCCGAGCCGTCTTGAATCTCGATGGTATCGAAGATTTCCTGCAGCCGCTCGAGCTCGCCCGATTCTGGCGACGTGCTCGGCGGGCGCGTCGAAGGCCGGCGCGCGGGCGGTGGCCAAGACGACGGTTGCGGCGGGGGATGGGTCGTTGCGCTCAAAGGAGGATCCTGCTGCGCCGTTCACACACGCTGGTCGACGGGAGCAAGTCCCGTGCAACCGCGCGCTCGATGGTCTTCACGCAACATGACAGGCTATCATTCCGCAGTCCCCGTGTCCGCTGAGTTTCACGAGTTCTCTGGCGTTCGAGGTCTTCGAGGTCTTCGAGGTCTTCGAGGCAATTGGCACACTCGCAACGAGCTGGTCGCGCTGGGTGTGCTCGCGTCCCTCGGCGCGTTCGTCTTGCTCCTGCTGCTCGCGATCCTGATCTACCCTGGCGGTAATTGGCTGGATCCGAGCGCGACCGGGCACCGCTTTTTCTTGAACTTCTTCTGCGATTTGACTCAACCGTTCTCCATTTCCGGTCGGCCCAATCCGGTTGGGTCGCTTTTTGCGAAAGCCGCCATGCTTTGGTTTGCGCTCGCACTCGGCGGTTTTTTTTGGATCGCCCCGTCGCATTTCGAAAAAGGTGCGCGGATCGGCGTATGGGTGCGCACGCTCGGCCTGAGTGCGACGCTCACCTACGCAGTCGTGCCGCTCGTGCCCTCGGAGCATTTCGGTCCGATTCATACGGACGCCATCCTGACGGCCGCGCCGCCCGGGCTGCTCGCCGTGCTCCTGATCGTGTTCGGGCTCACGCGGGCGGGTCCGGCAAAGAAGCTGCTCGCTTGGCTGGGCGTGCTTTCGCTCGCGCTCGGCGTGGTGGACAGCGCGGTGTTCGTCAACCACCTCGGTGTCCACGGGCCCCCGCCACGGCTGTTGCCTGTCCTGCAGAAGCTGGCGGCCATTTCGCTGTCCACCTGGATGGCCGCGCTCGCCTATCGTACGTGGGCAGCGCGCTCCGCGCGCCCGGAGGCAAAGCCATGAGCGACTCGGTTCGCCTCGATCGCTACTTGTGCGCAACGCGTTTGTTCAAGTCGCGTACGCTCGCGCAGGAGGCCTGCGACGCGGGGCACGTGCAGGTAAACGACGCGCCGGCGCGCTCGAGCACGGCATTGCGCGTCGGCGACGAGGTTCGCGCACGCTCTCCGCGCGGCCTGATCATTTGGCGCGTGCTCAAGCTCGCGGACAAACGCCTCGGCCCGCCCGCCGCGCGTGAGCTGTACGAAGACCACTCGCCCCCACCGGCGCCGCGTGAGCCGCGCGTCGCGCCCCGCGAGCGTGGTGCTGGACGCCCAACCAAAGCCGACCGCCGCGCCATCGATCGTTTTCGCAGCCGCTCGTAGACTCGCGCGCCGCTATTGGCTGTCGTCCGCCGGGGCTCCTTCGGTAGTTGGCGGTGCTGGTGCTGTTGGCGGTGCTGGCTCTGATGTTCCGGCTGGCAATGGTATCGGCGGAGGCAGCGGAGGTTGTGGTGGCGGAGGCGGCGGAGCTGCATGCTCGATCGGCGGCGAGAAACCGCGCCGCGAGATCCCGCCCGGCGCGGGTGACGCGGCAACGACGGCCGCGGCGGCAGCCGTTGCGGCGGCCGTCGTCTGGTCCAGCGTCTTCGCGTGACTGGACGAAAATAGCGAGGAGCCAAAGCTCGGGCTTTGCGAGCCGCGCAGCGTCGCGGACGCGCTGTCCGATCCGGAGTGCGACTCTTCACCGCTCGGCACGAGCAGCAGCGCGAGCCCCACGTACACGAGCGAGCCGGACGCAAGCAGCACGCAAGGCATCCATCGCCATGAAAAAAACTCGGAGATGAATTTCGGTGTCGCCATGAAATCCGCCGAGCCCCGACCCCGGAACGATACACGCGGCAGGCGCGCCCGTCACGGGTCCGGCTGTCCGAACGGGCGTGAGGCTTTCCGCCCCGCGGCGATCATCGTCACAGTCGCCGGTTTCCGTGGGATTTACCGAGCCCGCGAGGCGTCTGGTCCCATTCATCAAAAAAATGTCCGCCGCGTCCGCGCTCGAACGTCGTAGTCCCGAAAGCGCCAGGGACGGCTTCCTGGTTGCAATTTTCAAAACAATGGAGGCGTGACATGGCAAATTTTCTCTATCTATTCCGTGGCGGCAATATGGCGGGCATGTCGCCGCAAGAGCAGGAAGCGAACATGAAAAAGTGGGGCGCTTGGATGGGCCAGCTGTCGAGCGCCGGCCAGTTCAAGAGCGGCGATCCGCTCGGGCAAGCGGGCAAGGTCGTGACGGGAACCAAGAAGACGATCACCGACGGCCCGTTCGGCGAGACGAAGGACGTGGTCGGCGGTTACCTGATCGTCACCGCGCCGAACCTGGACGCGGCGGTCGAGGCGGCGCGCGGTTGTCCGATTTTCGAACGCGACGGCAGCGTCGAGGTTCGCGAAGTGCAAGAAATGCGGATGTGAGCGAGTCGCGCGTCGATCCATTCGCGGCGGTCGACGGTCTTTTCCGCCGAGAGGCGGGAACGATCGCGGCCGCCGTCGTGCGCCTGGTCGGGTTTCAGAACCTCGACTTGGCCGAGGACATCGTGCAGGACGTCTTGGTGCAGGCGCTCGAGGTCTGGAAGTTCCGGGGCCTGCCCGAAAACCCGGCGGCTTGGCTCACGACCGCCGCCAAGAATCGCGCGCTCGACGTGATTCGTCGCGAGCGCACCGCGCGGCGCTTCGCTCCCGACGTCGCGGATCTGTTGTCGACCGAGTGGTCCACCGTGCCCACGATTCAAACCGCTTTCTTGCCTAACGAGGTCGCCGACGCGCAGCTGCGCTTGATGTTCGGGCTGTGTGATCCGCGCTTGCCGCACGAGACGCAAGTGATGGTACTGCTCAAGTACCTGTGCGGCTTCGGAGTACGCGAGATCAGCCACGCGTTCCTCAGCGGCGAGGACGCGATCGAGAAGCGACTCTCTCGCGCACGCGCCACGCTGCAGCAAGGCGGCGCGCTCACGTCGATCGCGGACGCTACGGCGCTTGCAGCGCGCGCACCGGCCGTCGAACGCGCCCTCTATTTCTTGTTCAACGAGGGCTACCACGGCAGCCACGCCGAGCAGGTCGTGCGCCAGCAGCTATGTGAAGAAGCGCTGCGTTTGACGGCACAGCTCGCCGCGCACCCGCTGACCTCGACACCGGGAGTGCACGCTCTGTTCGCCTTGTTCTGCCTGCTGGGCGCTCGGCTTGCGGCGCGTCAAAACGAAGCAGGCGACCTGTTGCCGCTGGAAGAGCAAGATCGTTCGCGCTGGGATCCTGCGCTGACGGAGCGCGGACTCAACGCGCTCGCGCGGTCGGCGAGCGGGTCGACCTTGAGCGAGTTTCATCTAGAGGCTGCGATTGCCGCGGAGCACGCGTTCGCGAGCTCGTTCGAGTGCACGAATTGGTCGAACATCGTCGCGCTCTACGACAAGCTCAGCGTGCTCCGCCCAAGTCCGGTCGTCAGATTGAACCGCGCGGTCGCGCTCGCGTACGCCGAAGGCACGGAGGCCGGCCTCGCGGAACTTGCTGCGCTCGAGCAGGACGGCAAGCTCAACGACTATCTGTTCTTGTCGGCGACGCGCGCGGATCTGCTGCGCCGCGCGGGGCGCCAGGCCGAAGCGCGCGTGCACTATCGCCGCGCGAGTGAGCTCGCGCGCAATGCGGCGGAGCAACGGTTTTTTGCGCGGCGGCTGCGGGAGTGCGGTGTAAATGAGTAGTACGTTGCTCATTCCCGTTTAGCCCGCCCAGGCGTAGCATGGCGATCATGCGACGTTTCTTGTCGGCGCTTCCGCTCTGTCTCGCCGCGTTCGCGTGCGGCTCCCACTCGAGCGACTCGGCAGCGGGCGCGGCGCCCGGCACTGGCGGGGCCTCGGGCGGAGCGGGCGCTTCTGGTTCCGCCGGAAGCAACGCTGGTTCCGGCGCGAGCAGCAACGCCGGCAGCGGCGGAGTAGCGGGTGTTGCGGGTGTTGCGGGTAGTGGCGGACAAGGCGGCGCGCTGTCGTCCGGGCGAAGCTTTTCGGACACGAACGGGCTCATCGCGATCCTGGCCGACCAGCTGCCGACGATGAACGACGCGCAGCTCGCCTTCGCAGCCAGCCACTACGTGGGAACCGAGAAGCAGCTGCTCTCCGTCACGCACGCGCTCCGCGCGCTCAACCCGAATTTTCTGGTTCTTCACTATCATTTGTCGATGTGGCAATCGGCGCCGACCACGGACTTCATCGTCGATGGTGTGTCGTGGGGCAACGACTACCCGAGCGTCGATACGCACGAGAGCTGGTTCTGGCACAACGCGAGCAACCAACGCGTGCCGAGCAACGCGGACGGCAAATTGCTGATGAACATTGCGGACTCGGGCTTCCGGCAATACTGGGCCACGTCGCTCGCGACGCAGGTCGCGGCGGGCGAGTACGACGGCGTTTTCTTCGATTCGGCGTCGCCCGCGCTGTTGCAAGGGGAATGCAGCGACTCGGACCCGCGGCTCGCCGGGACCGCGGCGCGCGACACCCAGTTCAGCGAGCTCGGCAATCAGAGCTTCATCAGCGCCTGGCAGACTTGGATCTCCGCCCTGAATGCCGCCCTGCTCGCGCAAGGCACGCCGCTTCTGCCGAATACGAGCGCGTTCGTGACCGGTTGGGACAACACGGATTATTCCCTGTCCGCGGGCGCTTTCGTGGAAGGCTTTGCGGACACGTCGTTCGCCGTGAGCGACTGGCAAGCCTCGACGAACGAGCTCTTGAAGCTGTCTGCTTTGGATAAAATCGTCATTTTGCAGAACTACCTCGGCGACAGCGGCGACATCGCGACGCGGCTTTACTACCTGGGCAACTACTTGCTCGTAAAAGGGCATCACACTTATCTGGACTACTTCGCGGGCGGCCCACTCGAGTGGTATCCCGAATGGGAAATCGCGCTGGGCGCGCCGCTGAGCGCGGCTGCCAGCGTCAGCGAGCTCGCCGCGAACGGCGTATACCGCCGCGATTTTGCGAACGGCAGCGTGCTCGTCAATCCGTCGTCTGCGCCGGTTACGGTGGCTCTCGGCGGGACGTATCAGCGCGTCGTCCCGACCGGCGGCGGCGCCGTCGACGCGTCGGGCATGCCGAGCGGAAGTCTGGCAGAGCAGGCGACGTCGTCCGTGATGGTGGCCGCCACGAGCGCCGAGATCTTGTTGAAATAAGGGATCCCGAGCGCACACGAGGCGGGCGAGCTCGGCTTTGCTTGACGGGAGTTCGCGTCGCGCAGATCCTCGTTCTATGCGAGTTTTGGCTTGGTCGGCGGGTTGTCTACTCTTGGTTGCGTGTGGTGGTGGAGGCTCGTCGAACAATTCCGGCACGGCAGGTGCGACGAATTCCAGCGGCGGCTCCGGCGCAGCAGGCTCAAGCAGCGGCCGCTCCGGCGCAGCAGGCTCGAGCGGCAGCAGCTCCGGCGCGGCGGGCTCGAGTAACGGCGGTTCCGGCACGTCAGGCGGCGGCGCCGGGACGGCGGGCGCTTCGGGTAGTGGTGGCACTGCGGGCGCGGCGGGCATTGCGGGTGCCGGGGGCACGGGCAACGTCACGAGCGCGGACCTGTGCGCGGGACTCGTGGAGGACAAGCTGCCACACACGGGTACCACCTTGCCGAAGCCGGCCGTCGGCATGACGGTGACGGACGCGGAATTCGGCACGACCATTCGACGCATCACGGCGGCGCCTGCGCCGAGCGCGGGCAACGACTCGGCGATCGTGCCGATGTATTCGACGATCTCCGCCTGGAACGCGGACGAGTCGCTGATGATTTTGTATCAGGTCGGCAGCGACGGCGGACACAAGCTGTACGACGGCAAGACATACGCCGCGCTCGGCGCGCTCGACGTAAGCCCTCCGGATCTCGAGCAGGTGTACTGGGATACGTCGGATCCCGACTTGCTCTATTACGTCGACGGTCAGGATTTCATCCGCTATCACGTGCAGGAGAAAGTGAAGGACACGCTCACGAGCTTTGCCAGCTTGTGCGCCGGCGACGCGCCGACCAACGGGGACGATCCGATGTTCACGTCTTGGGATTCCCACCGGCTAGGCCTGACCTGCAATGGCCAGATGTTCATCTACGATCTGGCGTCAAACCAGGTATTGGGCCCGAAACCGGTGGCCGGCACGCCGCCGGCGCAGGTGGCGCCGAGCGGAAAGCTCGCGTACCTCGAGGCGGGCACGGGCCAGGTGTTCGACGAAAATTTGAATCTCGTGCGTTCGCTCAACCTGCAAGTGCCGGACAATCACGCCTCGCTCGGGCAGCTGGCGAACGGACACGACACCTGGAACGGCGCGGTCTACGACGACGACAACAACGACGTCGGCAGTTTGGTGACTTGGGATCTGACGGACGGCAGTGGCGGCGTCGTGATCGGGCCGAAGACCGGCTATCCGTATCCGCCCGACGGGCACATCTCGGCGCTCGCCTACCGCGAACCCGGTTGGGTCGTGGTCTCCACCATCAGCGACAACACGACGGGTCCGCAAGTCCTGCTGGATCAAGAGCTCTTGATCGCGGATACCAACAGCAAGACCGTGTGCCGCGTCGGCCGTCACCGCAGCTTTGGCAAGAACAACACGAACATGCAAGAGCCGTATTGGGCAGAACCCCACGCGGTCCCGAGCCCGAGCGGCACGCGCATCCTATTTGCCAGCGATTGGGGTAACGGTGCGACCGTCGATTCGTACGTGCTGGAATTGCCGAGCTACGTGAAGTAGCGCCTTCAATGCGCGCCCGGTGCGTGGAACACGGCGTCCGCGGCAGGAATCAAGGCCGCGCCGCGCGCGCAGGCGATCTCGCCCTTGTAGGCGCTGCTTCCCAGCTTGAGTGGCAGGAAAACGACTCGCCGATCGTCCTGATAACGCGATGGATCGTGACAGCTCGCGGGCGCGTCGCTTCTTTGACAAGCCGCGTCGGCCGGACAGCGCGAACCGTAGCCCGCCGCGTGCAAGCGCTGCCGGGCGACACCCTTGACCACCAGCGCTTCGACCACGGCCTGTGCGCGCGCGCGCGTGAGCTCGACGTTGCGCGCGTCGTCGCCGCGCTCGTCCGCGTGGCCCTGGACTTCGACCAGGCTAATCTCCGGGTGTTGATTCAGCGTGGCCGCTGTGGCGCTGATGGCATCCTGCGAGTCGGGGGAGATCACGGCGCTGGCGCTGTCGAAGTTGATGGTGCGCGTGAGCGCTTGCCGAAGATCGCCGGGGCCGGCAGGGCTCTTGCTCGGAGCTGAACTCGGAGCCGGTGTCGGTGTCGCGGCACTGGGTGCGGTTTCCGATGCGATCGCAGTGGGTGCGGAGGGCGCGACCGCTTGCGTCGTGGCGCTCGGAGGCGGCGTGGCGGCTGCCGTCGGAGTCGCCGTCGCGCTCAGCGGCGCGGCGGCGGCCGTGGGCACTTGAGCGGGCACGAACGCCGCGTACAGCAATGTGCCGACGCCTGAAACCGCGCACAGCGCGTGCATGACGATGAGTGACGTGCGGTGGCGGACCTTGCGTACGTGAAAGAGCAGGTTGACGCAACCGAGCGCGACCGTGACGATCAGCAGATACAGTGCTTGGCGCGCCAATTGAAAGGATGGCTCGCGCACGACGATCAAGAGCACCAGCGTGAAACCCGTCGCGCCGCCGAGGCCGTGCAGAAGCGCTGCCCAGACCGGTAAACGCTTGCGAAAGAAGTGTCGGAGGGCGAGAAATATGCCGGCAACGGCGCCGGCTGCCAGCGCCGCGAGTGCACCGAATATCATGCGAACCGTGCTTTCTTGAGGATGTGACCCCTGCGGGTCTGAATGGGGAGCGTGCTCAACGATTCGTCTCGATGGGGGTTCGCGTTGGCGCGGGCGCGCTGTTGGTAGCCGTGCTCGGCGTCGGAGCGCTCGCCGCGGGGGCGGGGGCCTGCGCGTTGCCGTTGGAGCGGGCCATCAGGAGCCCGAGCGCGCTGCCTACGAGCAGGAGCATGGCCGCGGCGAGAATGCCGCGCATGCGGCGGTGCTCGATGTCGTCTCCAGGCGGCGTGAGCTCGCGAATTTCGCTGGTCTGCAGCTCGGGCAGCGAGCCTGACTCGCCTGATGGATTCGTGCTCGGGAGCCCGTTGGCCTCAGCTGCACTTTTGGGGCGCGCTTGGCTCTCGCGTAGCGCGTTGATGCCTTGATCGGGCGCGCTGCGGATCACTTCACGGCGTTCGGCGAGCTCGCGACCGAAGCAGCTCTGTACGAAGCTGCTGACGGCGCGCGTCGTCACCCCCGGTAGCGCTAGGCGTTCGAGCGCGTCCGCGAAATCCGCGGCGGTTCGATAGCGAGCGTCCGGGTTGCGGTCCAGCGCCCGCTGCAAGACGACATCGAGCTCGCTCGGTAACTCGGGTATTACGCTCGAAAGAGTCGGGATGGGCGCGCTCACCACGGCGTGAATCGTGGCGGCGTCGTCCTTGCGCCGGAACAGCGCACGACCCGTGAGGGCCTCCCACAGTACCGAGCCGGCAGAAAAAATGTCCATCCGGCGGGTGATGTTGTGGCCCGTGAGCTGCTCGGGCGCGATGTATGAAAACTTTCCCTTGATCAAACCGTCTTGCGTTTGCGTGGAGCGCGCGGACGCGAACGCGATCCCGAAGTCGGTGATGCGAGACACGCCGTCGAGCCCCAGCAAGATATTTTGCGGTGACACGTCGCGGTGCACGAGGTTCAAGAAACGGCCGCTGCTGTCGCGTAGCTCATGAGCGGCATGTAACCCCTGCAGCGTGTCGATCATTACGCGCAGTGCCACGCCGGGCGGGATCTGCAGGTCGCTGCGACCTGCGTGTCGGATCAAATTGCCGAGGCTGCAGCCCTCGATGTACTCCATCACGAGGTACAGCAATTCACCGTCGCTGACGTCGAGCGTGCCGACGACGTTGGGGTGACGGATGCTGGCGGCGAGCCGCGCTTCATCCAGAAACATCGCTGAAAACTCGTCGTTGTCGCGCAAGTGCGGGTGGCAGCATTTGATCGCGACCAGCCGCTCGAAACCGGCGACGCCGGACTTGCGACCCACGTAGACGGTGGCCATGCCCCCGCTCGCGAGCCTCGTGAGCAGCGTATAGTCCCCTAGCGTCGCCGGTGCGGATGCCGACGTGGTCGTGGCGGGCGCCGCCGCCTGCACGCTGGGCTCGACGGACATGTTGGGATCGCTATCTTCACGCCTCATCGCAGCTACATCAAGCGATCAACGCGTCACCCCGCCTGGCCGAAGGCCCGGAGCGTTACCTATCCCACGCTAGCTCACCTGGACAGGAGACGAGCGTTATACGAGCGGGATTCTACAGATCTTCCAAGTCTAGGCTTATCTTCCGCATTTCAAAGTATCGGGAGCTCAAACGACCTCTTGGTTTTCCGCTCTCGCTTCAGCTTGCCATACGAAGCCGCGACGAAGTCACCCGCCAGAAAATGCGTCCTCCGCGTCGGCGCCCGGGGGCGTCGCGTCGTCGCGATCGCGCAGATAACCTTCGGGCAAGCTGACCTGTTGCGTGCCGGCGCTCTTGCCACGCGGCACGCGCATGGCCGACGGCGGAAACGGCTGCGCGCGATCGACGAGCGCGAGCGCGCCGCGCAGATCGCTCAGGGTCGTGATTTGCATGAGCCGCTGTCTGAGCTCGGCGCTGCCGCGAAAGCCTTTGGTGTACCAGGTGGCGTGCCGTCGAAACGCACGCAGGGCGGGCCGCTCGCCGAACCAGTCCGAGAGCAAGCTTGCGTGTTCGACCATCAAATCGCAAACAGCGCCGAGACTAGGTGGATCCTCGGGCTCGCGGCCCGCGAATACGCTGGCCAGATCGCGAAACAACCACGGGCGCCCGAGGCAACCGCGACCGACCACGACGCCATCGCAACCGGTGCTGCGCATCATGCGCAAGGCGTCTTCCGCCTCCCAAATGTCGCCGTTGCCGAGCACGGGAATGCGCGTGACGGCTTGCTTCAGCTCGGCGATCGCGTGCCAGCGCGCTTGGCCGTCGTAGAGCTGCGCGGCCGTCCGGGCGTGCAGCGCGACCGCGCGGCAGCCCTCGCTCTCACCCACGCGACCGGCGTCCAGGTAGGTGAGTAGTTCGTCGTGGATGCCCATGCGAAACTTGATGGTGACCGGGACGCTGCCCGCGCTCGACACGCAGGCTCGGACGATCGCGGCGAGTAGGCGCGGCTTGACGGGGATCGCCGCTCCGCCGCCCTTGCTCGTGACCTTGCGCACGGGGCAGCCGAAATTCATATCGATATGATCGACGCGCCCTTCGCCCACCAGGCGCTTGGTGGCTTCCGCTACGTAGTACGGATCGACGCCGTAGAGCTGCAGGCTGCGCGGCGTCTCGTCAGCGCCAAAATCGGCGAGTTTCAGGGTCTTTTGTGAGCCCTCGACCAGTGGCCGGGCCGTGATCATTTCGCTCACGTACAGCCCCGCGCCGTAGCGCCGGCAAATCGCGCGAAAGGGGTAGTTGGTGACGCCGGCCATCGGCGCCAGCACGACGGGCGGTGACACGACGAGCGCGCCGATCTCGATCGGCTTGAATTCACCGGGCCGCGCGGGTGGCACGTCGCGATTGACGTCGCTCTTGTAAATGGGATTCATCGGGTGAAATTTGCGTGACGCGCGGGCTTCACGGATTGCTCGCGTACGGTAAACTGCGCCTCGGCTGCTTGTGCCGCCAGATGCGCCACTCGCCGGCCGTAGCGGGCGCGAGCGCGTCGTCGCAAGCGGGCGGCGCATCGACGCCGATCAGCCGGCGCGGCTCTTGTTCGCGGCTGTCGGCGACCAAAATGCGCTCGTGCTCGTCCAAGAAATAAGCGCGATCCAAGCCGTGCCCGCGTTCGGCGGGCCAGGCGTAGGCGACGAATTCGCGTTCGGCGCGTTCGTCGTCTACGCCGTCTTCCGGTCGAGCGGTGAAGCCGCCGCCGCGCTTGGGCAAGCAAATCGCGATGTAGAACCCGCTGACTTCCGCGGCGCGGCCGAGCTGGGTCTCGATCGTTTTCGGGAAATGCTCGAGCAGGGCGGGCTCGAGCGCGGCGCCTCCGCGCAGCCCGATCTCCGCGCTGAGTTCCCCCAAAAAACCGGCGGAGCCGACGTGATCGCCGTCGGGGTCGACGAACGCTTGCTGGCGCATGCGATCCTCGGCAAACAAGATCTCGCGCAATTTGGAGACCGCATTTTGCTCGGTCGCCATCGTGCCGCCCTCGACCATGCCCGGCACCGCCTCGCGCACCAAGAACAGCATCGAGCCGGCGAGCGCGGCGCCGCCCGCGAGTCCGAGTAGCCAACGCAAATGGCCGAGCGATTTTCCACGCGCCGGCAGCGACACGAAGGCGATCAGTGTCGCGACCATGGCGAATATCGCGAGCTTGACCCAGATCAACGAGCTGAAGGCGACCGCCGCCACGATAAGCGAGCGCAGCCAGACCGCGCGCGGGACGGTCGCGCTCGGATCGGGGGCGTCGTTGTGCGTGAGGTCTGTGATGGCGATACCCCGTAGCAGGTGGCGAAGGAACGCGCCTACGAGACCCAGATTTGACGCTTATTTCTTCCCGCCGCTCGGCGGCTTGGAAGAGAGCGCCACGCCTTCGATGCGTTCGGGACGGATGCTGCCGGCTCCGAGCGAGTAGCCGATCAGGGGGCGCGTGCTCGGATCAGGCTTTCGCTTGAGCGGTGAACGCGTGGGTTCGATCTCGAGCGGTGGGAAATGCACGCCGGTAAGCGCGGCGCGCAGCTCGGCCGGCGGCGGCGTGAGACGCGGGATCTCGGCGTTCGCCGGCGGCGGGTCGACGGGCTTGCTTGGCGTTGCCGGCGCGACCGCCGGGGGCCGGCTGAGCGCGGCGTCCATTTCAACCTGATCGAGCTTGAGCGTGTGCGCGGGCGGCCTCGGCGTGGTGCGCAACGCGGCCGGCGCCGGAGCTGGCGGCGCGGACGCGGCGAGCGGCGCCGCGCTCACGTACGGCGAAGACGGTGTCCCGCTGGTCCGGCGCGACTCCGCCGCAGGCGGCGGCTGAGGACTGAGCGAAACTCGCGGTCCACCGAGCTCAGTCTGTAGCCGGGCGACGTGCGCATGCGCTTCGTCGCGCTCGCGTGTCAGCTTGGCGACGGTGGCCTGGGCTTCGTCCCGCTGCGCCTGCAAGCGCAAGAGCGCCTCGCGCGCGGCGTGTTGCTCTTCTCGCAGCTTTTTTGTGTGGCGTTCGAGCTCGGCGACTTCAGCCGCGGGCGCTTGTGCGGCTTGCGCGTGCAGCGGGCGCGCACCGACCGTGATCGGCGGAGGAATCGAGGAAAGCCGCTCGAGGTCGATCGGCTCGCGTGAGCCCCCGGACGCAAACTGGGTGCGCAGGGTATCGAGCTCCGCCTCGTGATCTTCAATCAGCTCCGTGAGGAACGCGTCGTGCTGCGTGATGAGATAGTTCTTCTCCTGCTCGGCGTTCTGGCGTGCGCGCTCCATCGCTTGCTCGAGCAGCGTGACCTTGTGCTTGTACGAGAGCTGCTGCTCGTTGGCGACGCCCAGCATCGTGCGCAAGCCCTCGAGCTCGGCCATCAGCGTCTCGTTTGCCTCACGCGCGCCGCTCACGCCATCGGTCAAATGCTGAATGGCCCGCAGCAGGCCGCTGAGAGTCGCGTCGGTGCGCGTTCCTGCCTCGAGCGCGGCTTGCAAGCGCGCGGCGCTATGTCGTCGCTCGATCACCGTTTGTTCTTCACGCACCGAGTTGGTGGGTGGTGTGGTGCTGCGGGGCGGCGGAGGCCGCGTAGGCAGCGTGGAGCTCACGTCCGGCCGATTGCCGCCGTCCCAGCTCGCCGCTTCATCGGCCTCCGGATTCCCCGCGGCCATTCGACCTGACAGGGCACGCAAAGCCGGGATCTGTCCCGCGGTGTCGCTCATGGCTAGCGCGGATCATAGCGTATCGACCGTCGATCTTCGAGGGGCTTCGGGGGCACGCTGGCCGCCACAATGCGCGCGGATTATGCACGCTAGCTTGCCTGCGACCTCGGGGTTATGCCTATGAAATGACGGGATCATGGCCGGAGCACGCCGCGCCCGGACGGCAGAGCCGCGCGGAGCCCACGTCACGCGCCGAGCTCGACCGTTCGCTCACGGTGCTGGCGGAGAGCGCGCGGTCGTTCGCGCGCTCTCCGGTAGCTGAAAAGGCGGCCTGGGTGCGGCAGATTCTGGGGCGTTACTACGAGCTCTGCCCGCGCATGGTCGCCGACGCTTGCCACGTCAAGGGCGTCGCCGAGGGCTCGGCTCTCGAGGGCGAAGAATGGTTCGCCGGGCCGCTCGTCACGCTGCGCTCGTTGCGGCAGCTCGCGGTGTCGCTCGATCAGATCGCCAAGCGCGGGGCGCCCGAGCTTGCGGCGGAGCGCGTTCGGCCGAGAGCGAACGGTGGCGTCGCGGTTCGCACCGTGCCGCACGACCGCGCGGACGGCGTGCTGTTCACGCCCTACGCGTCGGAGGCTTGGCTCGACGCGCGCGCCGACACGCAAGAGCTCGCCGCGTCGCAGGCGAGCTTTTACCAACAGCGCGAGCCCGAGGGGCGGGTGGTGCTGGTGCTCGGCGCGGGCAACGTCGCGTCGATTCCGATCCTCGACGCGATCTACAAGCTGTTCGTCGAGGGTTCGGTGTGCCTGCTCAAGATGAGCCCCGTCAACGACTACCTCGGCGCGTCGTTCGAGCTCGCCTGCGCGCCGCTGATCGAGCGGGGCTTTTTGCGCATCTGCTACGGCGGAGCGGAGGTCGGCGCATACTTGTGTGGACACGAGCTGGTGCAGGAAATTCACATGACCGGCTCTGCCGACACGCACGATGCGATCGTGTGGGGACCGGCGGGACCCGAGCGCGAGGCGCGCAAGCGCACAGGCACGCCACTCCTACGAAAGACGGTGACCAGCGAGCTCGGCAACGTGAGCCCGGTGCTGGTCGTGCCTGGACGCTACAGCGAAGCCGAGATCGAGCTGATGGCGCGCGGCATCGCCGGCATGATCACCCAAAACGCGTCGTTCAACTGCAACGCGGCCAAGATGCTGATTGTCCCGAAGGGTTCCCTGCGCGACGCGCTGCTCGGGAGGCTCCGCACGGTGCTCTCCGGCATCCCGCCGCGCAAGGCGTACTATCCGGGCGCCGAGGCGCGCTATCGGGCGCTCACGACGGACGCGCCGCGCGTCGAGACCTTCGGCGCGGCGGGCGCCGGGGAATTGCCGTGGACGCTGGTGAGTGAGCTCGATGCTGCGGGCGCGGCGCCACAATTTCGTCAAGAGCCGTTTTGCTCGATCGTGAGCGCGGTCGTGGTCGGCGGCGAGGATCCGCTCGAGTTCCTGGACGCAGCCGTGCAGTTTGCGAACGAGAAGCTGTGGGGCACGCTGAACGCGATGCTTTACGTATCGCCGGCGCTCGAGCGCGACCCGAGCGTCGCGCCGCGACTCGAGCGGGCACTCGACGAGCTCCGGTATGGGACGGTCGCTGTGAATCAGTGGCCCGCCGCGTCGTACGCCCTGGCGACGCCGCCCTGGGGCGGCCACCCGAGCGCGACGCTTTCGGACGTGCAGAGCGGCATCGGCTGGGTGCACAACACGCTGTTCTTGGAGCACGTCGAAAAGACCGTACAGCGCGGTCCCCTGCGCGCATTTCCGACCCCGATGTACTTTCCAGGTCACCGCAAGCTGCGCGAACTCGGGCGCGCGCTGTGCGATTTCGAAATGCGCCCCAATGCCTGGAACCTGGCGCGCATCGCCGCCGCGGCCACGCGCGCCTGAGCTTGATTTTCAGCCTCGCAATGGCAGAGTCCGCCCTCCCATGCACTCGACTGACGACGTTCGTATCGATCACTTACGCCCCTTGATCCCGCCCGCCATCTTGATGGAGGAGCTGCCGATCAACGAGCATGAGATCGCGTTGATCGAGGCCGCGCGCACGGAGGTAGCGAGTGTCGTCGAGGGCAAGGATGACCGCTTGGTCGTCGTCGTCGGGCCCTGTTCGATCCACGACCCGCGAGCGGGGCTCGAATACGCGGAGCGCCTCAAGCCGATCGCCGAGAGTCTGCAGCACGAGCTCAAGCTCGTGATGCGCACGTATTTCGAAAAACCGCGCACGACCGTGGGTTGGAAAGGGCTGATCAACGATCCGCGCCTGGACGGCACCTTCTCGATCAATCAGGGCCTGCGCGTCGCGCGCGGCTTCTTGCGCGACGTGGTGCGCTTGGGCGTGCCCGCGGGCACCGAATTTCTCGATCCGATTTCGCCGCAGTTCATCGCGGATCTGGTGTCGTGGGGCGCGATCGGCGCGCGCACCACGGAGAGTCAGGTCCACCGCGAGCTCGCCAGCGGCCTGTCGATGCCCGTCGGTTTCAAGAACGGCACCAGCGGTGACGTGCAAATCGCGGTCGACGCCGTGCGGTCGTCCGCTCAGGCGCACCGCTTTTTATCGGTGACCAAACAAGGCCTGGCAGCGATCGTCGCGACGCGCGGCAATCCGCACTGCCATTTGATCCTACGCGGCGGCAGAAACGGCCCGAACTACTCCGCAGAGGCGATCGCAGCGGCCGTCGCCGCGCTCGACAAGGCGGACCTCCGCGCGCACGTGATGGTCGATTGCAGCCACGCCAATAGTCAGAAAAATCACCAAAACCAGAGCAACGTCGCGCGTTCTCTGGCCGAGCAGGTGCGCGCCGGCAACCGCTCGATCTTCGGCGTCATGCTGGAAAGCTTCCTGGTCGAAGGGCGGCAGGACGTGACGCCCGGCAAAACGCTCACCTACGGCCAGAGCATCACCGACGGCTGTCTCGCGTTTTCCGACACCGTGCCGCTGCTCGAAGAGCTCGCGAGCGCGGTGCAAGAGCGGCGCAAGGGGTAATGCGCATGCAGCTCTGGTGAGGAGAGGGAGAGAGGCAGAGGCAGAGCGGGAAGAGGGGCAGAGGCAGAGTGGGAGGTTGAGGTAGTGCGGGAGGTTGGGGCAGAGCGGAGGTTGGGGCAGAGCGGGAGGGTTGCTGCCTCGCGACACTCGCGTGCACAAGGTATTGTGCCGGCACGGGCTCAGGGTTGGGCGGGTGTGAAGGTGAGCGGGCGGGATGCTCGGGGTATTTGAGTGTGCTGCTGTGCTCGGCCGCTGCAAGGGTCTTTGACCGCGCTCCGCGCGGCGCCTGCGGCGCCCTTGCAGCGGCCTGCGCGCAGCAGCGGGGCCGGGGCGTCCCCGAGCAAAGGAGCTCATCATGACGCTGAAGATTTATCCGGTTGTTCTCGAGTTGGTTCGTAGGCTCGCGCCTGTGATGCCCAGGCTGAAAGCGAGGAGCGCTTCGCTCGCGGACCAGTTCGAGCGCGCGCTGATCAGCGTGCCGCTCAATGTCGCGGAGGGCGCTTACTCACGCGGCAGAAATCGGCAGGCTCGCTATCAATCGGCGGCGGCTTCGGCGCGCGAGGCACTCGCGTGCTGGGAGACCGCGCAGGCTTTCGGCTGGCTCGGTCCCATGGATCCAGAGCTCATGGCGCTCTTTCAGCGTGTCATTGGCACGCTAGTCCGCCTCGTCGAGCCACGGGGGTAGACCGTTCAAACATGGCGGGCGCGCGGTCACGGCGCTAACCTTCGAGCATGGCGCGCTTCGTGGCCTACGTTGACGAGTCGGACTTTGCTCTCGGTCATTCGAACGCGATCGATGTGCACGGCCGTCGCATGGTGGCGGTCGGGGAAGGCGACTCCGAGGAAGAAGCGCTGCAAGAGGGCATCGTCTCGTGCGACGTGCCTTCTCTGATCGTCGTGGACAAGGAATCTGACGAAGTGGTGCGTCGAGCGCGGCCGTAGCGCAAAGCTCCGTCAGTTTCCGTCGATTGCTGCGACGAGCAAGAGCTCACCGCGCAGGACTCCGCGCAGGCCGTTCACGACGGCCTCGCGCGGCAGCATGTCGAGCGGGCAACCGGCGAGCGCTTCGGGGAGCATTTGGCAGACCGAGGCGACGCGCGCGATGTCGGCGGGAAAAAGCCCGGCGTCGAGCAGCGGGTGACCGCCGAGGGCCGTGCGGAGTGCTGGGAGCGCGGCGCGTTCCACGCGCTGCTTCATTTCGGTGCCCGCGAAGGTCGCGTCGTGCAGCAACATCACGGAAAGTGACGGATTTTGTGCGAGCGCGCGCTCGGCTCGTTCCAGATTTTTCTGGGGGTAGCCGCGCTCGGACACGATCAGGAGTCCGAGTTCGCGAGCCACGTCGTTTTCGAGCAACCAATCGACGAGCATGTCGCGCTCGACGATCACGAGACGCTCGGGCGGCGCGGCATGCTCTGAAACGAGCACGCTGCGCGCGCCGTCGAGGCGCGGTTCGGCGAGCCATTTCAAGTCGCGCCCGGCGGCTTGCCACTTGCCGAGCCAGCCGGCGAGGGGCGCGCGTGAGGGAAGGTGTCGCTCGGTGAGGATGCCGCCGACGGCAAAGGCGACGCCGCACAGCGCGAGCACGACGCTGAGCGCCATGAGCCCACCGGAGTAGCCGCGCAGGGAGCGCACCCAACCCGCGAAGCCGATCGCCATCAGCGCGAAGCCGAGCCCGGCGCGGCGTCCGATGCGACGCGTGGTAGTCACGTGCCGCTCGGCGTACAAGGCGTATAGGCGATTTTCCGTGAACCATTCGCTGCCGTTCGCGCTCGCGTGCTCGAGCAGCGTCAGCCATTCGCGGTCGTCGATACCGTCGCGTTCGCGGTCGAACACGAAGGCGTAACCGCAGCCGGCGCAGCTCGGACCCGAGGTGTGCTCGGCTTGGCATTGGGGGCAAAACATCGGGATTTTACGAGCCGGCTGCGAGCGCAGCGCGCAGTTTGAGCCGCGCGGCGAACGGTAACGACGGTCTATGGCGGGCTCGCGCGCGTCCGGCGCGCGCCTCGGCGGCCAAGGCCAGCAGGTAGTCGTCGAAGTCGAGCTGCATCGTGTGACGTCGCGAGGGCACGTAGCGCCGAAACATTTCGGCGCGCTCGCGCTCGGTGCGACGCTTGCGTTCGGTCGGCGCCGGCAGCTCGTAGCTCCCGGTCAAGTGCTCGGCAACGAGTTTGGCTTGCGCTTCGGCGAGCGGCATCACGGCGCCGAGCGGTTGGCAAAGTCCGATGAAGAACAGGTCCTCGCGATCGAGCGCGAACACGCGCAAAAAGAGCGGCAGATCATTGTTCGGTGCGGACAGGAACGACTCGGCGAAAAATGGAAACGTCACTTTGTAACCGGTCGCGTAGACAATGGCGTCGACCGACTCACGCGAACCGTCCGCGAAGACGACGTCGCTGCCTTCGAACGCACGGATGGCGGGCTTCGCGTTGACGTCGCCCGCGCCGAGACGCTCCAGGATTTCCCCTGAAATCGTGGGGTGAGCTTGATGGATGCGGTGCTCGGGTCTGGGCAAGCCGAAATCCTCGGGCCGGCCTACGGCGAAGCGATACCAGAGCTCGGCCAAGCGCTGGCGCAGCGCCACCGGTAAGAACGGCGGCATGAGTCGGTTCTGGTCTATCGGTTTGCCGAACGCATACTTGGGAAGCACCCACGCTCCGCGCCGGGCAGAGAGCAACACGCGCGCGGCGACCCCGGGGTGCGCGAGCTCGCACGCGATGTCCATCGCCGAGTTACCCATCCCGACGACGAGCACGCGCTTACCTCGCAGCGCGAGTGGCTCGTCAGGGTCGATGTAGGTGTGCGAGTGAATCGAGGCGCCCGCGAACACGCCGGGTGGCGCCGGCTCGGGCAGCGCGGGATCCCAATGGTGCCCGTTGGCAACGACCAGCGCGTCGTAGTCCTCGCGCGCGCCGCCCGAAAGCGTGAGCGCGAACCCTCCTTCTGCGCGCGGCGCGGCCTCTACCACTCCGGTCCGAAAACGGATGTGGCGCGTGAGCCCGAAATGCTCGGCGTAGCTCGCGAAGTACTGAGCCATCAGCGGATGGTGCGGGTAGTCCGGGTAGGAGCTCGGCATCGGAAAATCCGAGAACTGCATGCGCTCGCGGGAGGTATTGATGTGCAGCGAGCGGTAGGCGCTGCTCACGCCGTTGTCGTTTTTGAACAGCCAGTTGCCGCCGACTCGGCTGCCTTTTTCGAAGCATTGGACCTGGAGGCCCGCCTGCGTCAGCGCTTTGACGGCCGTGAGACCGGACGCGCCCGCGCCGATTACCGCTACGCGCAGCGCCGGGCCCTGCCGCGTAGCATCATGTAGGGCTGAGTCGGCAGGCGTCATTTTGCGGCAAGCATGGCGGGGTCCAATCGCCCCCGCAAGCTGCTAGCATGGCCACACGCTCATGCCCCGGATCTTGGTCGTCGAGGACTCGGACAGCATGCGCTCCTTCGTGCGGACCGCGTTGGAGGCTGAGCCCGAGTTCAACTCGGGTCTCGAGGTGGTGGAAGCTTCCAGTGGGTTCGAGGCGCTCAGGCTGCTTCCGCGCGGGCCCTATCAGTTGGTGATTACCGACATCAACATGCCGGACATCAACGGGCTCGAGCTGATCTCGTTCATTCGCAAGAGCGAGCTGCATCGCGCAACGCCCATCCTGATCATTTCGACGCAGTCTTCCGAGCGCGATCGCGAGCGAGGGCTGTCGCTCGGCGCGAACGGTTACCTGGTCAAGCCGTTTACCCCCGAGCTGCTGCGCGGCGAGGCGCGCCGCTTTTTGGTCAAGGCGAGCTCGGGGTAAGCCAATATGGCGGAGATTTCCGACAAGGCGCGCGAGGAGTTTTTCTCAGAAGCGCAAGAGATCATCGAGACTCTCTCGCGGAATCTGCTCAGTCTGGATGCGTCGATCAAGAGCGGACTGAGCGACCCGTCGCTGATCAACGAGGCGTTTCGCGCCGTTCACACCTTGAAGGGCCTGGCGGGCCTGTTCGGCGCGGCGCGTCTGGGAGCCCTCTCGCATCGCCTGGAAGACGTGCTCGACGACTTGCGGCTCGGCCGGGTCGAGCTCGGACAAGAAGTGCTCGACGTCTTGTTCGGCGCGGTCGACGCATATACCCGTATTCTGCAGGCAGAGAAGGCCGATTCGGACGAGGAGCTCGACGTCGAGCAGCTGTTCAGCGAGCTCGAGCGCATCGGCGCGAGTGCCACCGAGCACGAGAGCCCGGTAGCAGGCTACGAGCTGGACCCGGGTCTGTTGGCGGTGCTCACCGAGTACGAAGAGCATCGGCTGCGCGCCAACATCGATCTGCAGATGCAGCTGTACCGGCTGCGCGTGCAGTTCGATCTTTCGACGATCGACAAAGTGCTGGAGGAGATGAAACAGCGTGCCAAGCGGCACGGTGAAATCATCACTTATCTGCCGACCGGAGAAGCAACCAGCGCGGACACCATCGAGCTCGATCTGCTGATGGCCTCTCGGGACGACTTGGCGACGCTGATCGGTTCGCTCGGCGCGGACAACGTCGTCATCGAGGAAATCCCGCGTCGCGCGCGGCGCTCGACCAGCGCGGGCTCGGGCACGCTGCCGCCGCGTAACCAGACGGCGCTCGGTCGCCCCGACTCGCTCGGCTT
>DASXKQ010000105.1:0-28403 GCA_036496745.1 Polyangiaceae bacterium | reverse complement strand
GACAAGGCAGTTATTGGTACTCCGCCCTTCCCAACCTGCGCGATGAACGCCTGCGCCCACTCATGGAAGCCTTCGGCCAAATCGTCTCCGATCATGCCATCTCCCGCGACATTCTCGGCGTCTTATGAGGGGATGTCTCAGCGTCGGGAGAGGTCATTCGAACGAGGCGGCATGATCTGGGACCGGCCGTTGACCCGGGGAACGACATGTGCCCTCGATCCATTATCTATGAATAGTACCGAACGATCCCATAGGCGATCAGCTCGTCATCTTCCCGTCGGGGTATTTTCAAGTCGATCGCTGCATTTCGATTCCATAACAAATACGCTGATCCTTTCAGGCGCAACCAAAGAGACCCTTCTTCCGCAGCTTTACGTGCGAAAGATTGCCGAGCCCGCATACGCGAGCGTCGCGAGTATTGTTGGGCAACGCATTCACGCCGTGGAAGGAATTGTCTCGTGGGTATTGGGTCATGGTGAGCTATTTTGCATGCTTGCGGAGGTTGGGCAGTTCGCAGAGAACGTTCGGCCTGTGCGAACCATTGGCCTAGCAAAAGTGGAGCTTTGCCAAATGAATGTCGAAATTTGGCGTGGAAGTCTCGACGGCTTAATTATTTCCGAATTGGTCTGTGCAGATCGCGACGGGATTCTTCACGCTATCGTCGGTGTGAGAGCAGCCGATTCCCTTGGCCATGTGAATTACCACACGATCAACTGGGTTACCGGCGATGTTCGTCATGTTGAGGCAATGCCTGACATCTTCTTCTAGGATTGAGCCATTTCCATTGATCGTACACACCACAGTCCCCGCGAGTGCGCCCCGCCCTGGCGCCCACGCCCGGCGCAGCCGGAGTCGGGGGCCACGTGTCCGAGCACCCGCTGCGATTTGCAACCGCCCGCCAACCGCGCACGCCACTGAACAGCGGGCCAGATCTCGTGCACGCTCCATCGGCGCCGTTCGCGCTTGTCGATTCCGTTGGGCCCCCACGCCCGGCGCAGCCCGCGTCGGGGGGGCCCCTGGCGCGCGCAGCGCAGCGAGCACGCCAGGCCACCCTCTGCGGCTAGAGCCGCGGGCCAGCCAAATCCCGCGTGTTTGATTGAGACGCTCGAAGCCGCAACACAATCGTGTTAGTGCCGGCGCGGGTCGCTTCGCGCTGGGCGGCGCCCGTGAAGCCTAGGACATAACATGAAGGTTACGGTCTGGTTGCCGCTTGCTTTGGGGACTGGGTTCGCTGTGGTCGGCGCGCAGGGTTGTTCGTCGTCGGAGTTCACGGATTGTACATCGACGTTTACATGCGCCTCGAATGAGCAGGATGGCGGTGGACACGGCGGCGATCAGAGCCCGGACGCAAGCGCGGGGACTAGCGGCGGTGGTGCGGGCGGTGGGACGTCTGGAACGGGTGGCGAAGCCGGCACGGGAGCTAGTGCGGGAACGAGCGGTTCATCTGGCACGGGCGGTGGTTCGGGAATGAGTGGTTCGTCCGGGACGAGTGGTTCCTCGGGCGACGGGGGCACAGGTGGCGAGGCCGGTGCGGCGGGGACGGGCACGACCGGTCCGACGCTATTCGGTCCGTGCTCGATGGTCGGGCAGGTTGCGTGTCAGGGCAGCGCGCTGGCGCAGCGGCTCGCCTGCGACGGCATGAAATGGCAAGCAGGCACGACGTGCGCCTCGGGGCAGCTCTGTGATTCCACCACCGGCGAGTGTGGCACCATCGTGCCCGAGTGCGCGACGGCCACGCCCGGTCAAGTGGTGTGCCGCACCGGAGATATTCCGCTCACGTGCGGTCCGGATCTGGTGACCGCTACGGAGGGCACCGCGTGCGTCGGACTCTGCATGGCCGGGGTTTGCGAGGACCCGACTTGTAGCGACGGCAAGGTCGAACCCGGTGAGCAATGCGACGACAAGAACACCGTAGCTACTGATGCGTGCACGGCCACGTGTCAGAACGCAGTGTGCGGCGATGGCATCATTTGGGCTGGCAAAGAGCAGTGCGACGACAAGAACAAGACCGCCGGGGACGGCTGTGGCCCGACGTGCGCATGGGAGCCGATCTTCGCGTCGGGCTATCAGCACACGTGCGCGATTGGCAAGAACGGCGTGCTCAAGTGTTGGGGCAACAACGCAAACGGCGAGCTGGGCTTGGGTGACGTCGCGATGCGCGGAGACGGCGCAGGCGAGATGGGTGCGGCATTGCCGGCAGTGCAACTTGGAACCGGGCGCACCGTGACGTTCGTCGGCGCGATGCTCCATTCAACGTGCGCGTTCTTGGACAATGCTGCGGTGAAGTGTTGGGGTTACAGCGGCGCGGGTGAGGGTGGTCTCGGTGATACGAATACACGTGGCGACAATGCTGGCGAGATGGGTGACGCACTGCCCGCTGTGTCGCTCGGGACAGGGCGCACCGTGCGTACGCTCGGTGTCGGCAGCGAACACGCTTGCGTTCTGCTCGACAACGGTGCGGTCAAGTGTTGGGGCTTCAATAGCTTTGGGCAGCTCGGTCAGGGCAACACGAACAATCTCGGAGACGAGCCAAACGAGATGGGCGACAATCTGCTCGCGGTGGACTTGGGTACCGGCCACACCGTGAAGTCTCTCGCCGTCGGCAAGTTTCACAACTGCGCGATCCTCGATGACAACACGCTGAAGTGCTGGGGCTCGAACAACAACGGCGAACTGGGCTTGGGCGACACGGACAGTCGGGGGCAAACATTCAATCAAATGGGCGACAGTCTGCCGGTGGTCAATCTCGGTACGGGTCGCACGGCCAAATCGGTCGTGGCGGGCTATTTCAACACCTGCGCGATCCTCGACGACAACTCACTCAAGTGCTGGGGTGACATTCAGGCCGCCGGCATCGTCTCGCTCGGTACGGGGCGAACCGCCAAATCCGTCGTGTTGGGTTTCGAGATGGCGTGTGCGCTGCTCGATAACAACACGGTCAAGTGCTGGGGCACGGGGCCGCTCGGTTACGGCGATCCCAACGCGCGTGGTACCGCAGCCCAGATGGGCGACGCGCTCCCGGCGATCGATCTCGGCACTGGCCAGGTCGCGAAGCAAATCAATGCGCTCTATCACGGAGCTTGTGCGTTGCTCGCCTCCGGGTCACTCAAATGCTGGGGAGCCAACGACCACGCCGAGCTCGGTCTCGGGGATCTTGCGACGCGCGGGGACGCCGCCGGCGAGATGGGCGACCAACTCCCCCCCGTAAACCTCGTTTTCTGAGCCATTTTCAGGCTCTCGCGCCGCCCCCCAAAATACCCCGCAACTCCCGCCGCTAGCGCTCCGAATCAGCCGCCAAGCGCACTCAGCGCGGTTCGCGTGCCTATTGCACGCATCGCTTGAGTCGCTCCCCTCTCAACGAACGGCGGATGACATGAAACATGCGAGTGCTTTGGCATTGATTGTAACGGGTGTGACGAGCGTGGTGACCGTGGCGTGCTCTTCGACTGATTTTTCGTCGTGTGAGTCGACTTATTCGTGCGCGGCGAGCGCGGGTCGTGCCGGGAGTGCGGGCGAAGCGGGTGCCGTGGATGACGGCAAGGGTGGCTCCGCAGGCTCTGGCGCTACGAGCGCGGGTACGGGCGGCTCTGCGAATGCGGGCGCAAGCGGCGCGGCGGACGTGGGCGGTGCGGATTCGGGCGGTTCATCCGGCGCAAGCGGCGGCAGTGGCTCGAGTGGTGACGCCGGCGTGGGCGGCGCGGAGAGCGGACCACCGACGCTGTTCGGCGTGTGCGACAAGCTCGGCGCGTTAGCGTGTGAGGAGCAAGCCTCGGCGCAGCGCCTCGCGTGCGACGGCACGAAATGGCAGGCGGGTACGACTTGTGCGAGCGACGAGCTGTGCGACTCGACGGACGGCAGCTGCAAGAGCATCGTGACGGAGTGCGCGCAGGCCAAGCCGGGCGACGTGGTGTGTCGCGTCGGGGATATTCCGCTCACGTGCGGTCCGGATCTGGTTACGGCGAGCGTTGGCGCGGCCTGCGACGGCGTGTGCAGCGCGGGCGTGTGCGTCGCGGCGACCTGCGGAGACGACAAACTGCAGTCGAACGAAGAGTGCGACGACGGCAACACGGTGGCGACGGACGCGTGCACGGCGACGTGCAAGAAGGCCGTTTGCGGGGATGGCGCGATTTGGAGCGGCCACGAGCAGTGCGACGACAAGAACACCGCCCCGGGCGACGGCTGCAGTAAGCTGTGCGCGTGGGAGCCCGTGACGGTCGCCAGTTTCGATCATTCCTGCGCGGTCGGCGCGAACGGCAGCGTCAGGTGCTGGGGCTACAACGGGCACGGCGCGCTCGGCCTCGGGGACACGGTTGACCGCGGCAGCGCGGTGAACCAGATGGGTGCGAGCCTGCCCGCGGTTCAGATCGACTCGAATCACAAGGCCCAGACGGTCGCTGTCGGGCAGTCCTTCAGCTGCGCGCTGCTCGAGGGCGGTTCGGTCAAGTGCTGGGGCCACAACGAAGACGGCGAGCTCGGTCAGGGCACGAGCGACGATCGCGGCGATGACGCGGGCGAAATGGGTGACAACTTGAAGGCGGTCGACCTCGGCCCATCGCACACGGCGAGGGCCATCGGTGCAGGCAACTTCCACGCTTGTGCGTTGCTCGATGACAATACCGTCAAGTGCTGGGGTTACAACGCGTACGGCCAGCTCGGGCTCGGGCACACGCACAGTATCGGCGATCAGCCTGGCGAGCTCGGCGCCGCCTTGCCCGCGGTTCCGCTCGGTTCGAACCGTTTCGCCAAGGCCATCGCGCTCGGTCGCTTTCACACCTGCGCGCTGCTCGACGACGCCAGCGTCAAGTGCTGGGGCTCGAACGAATCCGGCGAGCTCGGCAACGATGACACGCACAATCTCGGCGACCAGGTCGACGAATTGGGAGACAATCTGAAGCCGGTGGACTTGGGCGCCGGCCACGGCGCTCATGCGATTACGGCAGGCGACTCCTTCACGTGCGCATTGCTCGACGACGCGACGGTGAAGTGTTGGGGAGACAATAGCTATGGGGAGCTCGGCCTGGGCGACTTGACTGCGCGCGGGCTGCCCACAGGCCCGCTCGAGCTCGGCACGGGGCGTAGCGCCCAGTCAATCGCGGCAGGAGCGCACGCCGTGTGCGCCATCCTCGACGACAACACCGTCAAGTGTTGGGGAGAGGGGCCGCTCGGCGTGGGTGACTCGTACACCTACGGCGACGAAGCCAAGGAAATGGGCGACTACTTGCCGGTCGTCGACTTGGGACAGAACGCGCACGCGACGCAAATCACCGTCGGCCAGAGCTACATGTGCGCGTTCTTGAACAGCGGCGTCATCAAGTGCTGGGGCTTGAACGGCGAGGGCGAGCTCGGTCTCGGCAGCAGGCTCACGGTGGGCGACGCGGCCGGCGAGATGGGCGACAAACTGCCCGCCGTCAACCTCGTCTTCTGAGTCGTCGCCTTGCGGCGCTCGCAGTCCGCGAACGCACCGATTGCGGGTCGTCACTCGGTGGTTCATCCACCCGAGTTACTGCCCGCAATCGCCGTTTCACTGAAGAGCGTCTGTAGATATTTTTTGCCGAGCTTCGAGAAAGTCGCCTTGGCCAGATCCTCGTACAAGTCGACGGCGGTGGCGCCTTCGGGCACGATGCGCAGATCGGGCGAGCGCCAGGCGGAGAATTTGAAGCTCAGCACGTCCTTGTCGTCCGGAATCGAAAACGTGACGTGGCTCATCAAACCGATGCCGCAAATCACCAGCCGCGGCTTGCTGCTGGTGAACGCGCCCGACATCTCCACGTGATAGGAGAAGAGAATGGTGGGAACGGTGGGCGTCGGATCCGTCGCGCTGTCCAGGTGCTTGGGCGGATTGGCGGCGAGCATGTCGGCGGGCAGCGCCTTGCCGAGGATCGCGCTGATTGAGCCGGCGATGCGCGCCTCACGCGGGGCCTCGTGCTCGGCGTCGAATGCGTGACTCGGCAGCGAGGTTTCGCCCGCGAAATAACCGCTCTTGCGCAGCACTTTCTCCTCGCCCTCCACGGTTTCGCTCGGGCGTTGCACGAACACGATGTCGAGCGCCGGGCCGTGCTTGGCTGCGTAGCGCAGCAGGCGATCGAAAAACGGTGCGACCGCGGGGTCCTGGCTGTTCAAAGCAGGTTGTAGAGCGACGAAGGTAGCGCGCACGCGCACGTTCGTGGCGCGCTCGATCTCGCGTTGCAGAAAATCATAGTGACCGTAGTGCGCGTCGAAGGCTTTGATCGCGCTCAGGGTGCCTTGCGCCTCGGTGTCGGCGAGCTCCTTCATCAACGCGTTGTGCAGCAAGACCTCGACTTCTGGGCCGATCTTGGTGTCCGGGTGCGACTTGGCGAACTCCTCCAGCGGCGCGACGCCCGGTGTTTTCTGCGCGTCACGCAGCTCGGCGCGCGGGAGCAGAATCGGAATCACGTCCGGGTTGGTGCCACCGCGCGCGAGGTAGCTCTGATACGCCTCGGTGTTGTCCGCGGCGCGTGCCGCGGCGTACAGGGCATGCGCGGACAGCGAATTGCGCTCGAGCCAGGAGGCAAAACCGATCAGCGCGCCGACAGCGACGCCGATCAGCGGCCAGAGCCGTGTCCAGAGCGGCACGCTGCGCTTCATCGGCTCCGGCGGTGAAAAGGGGTTCTTGAAGCCGTTGTCGATCAACGGATTGCGCAAGGCGAGTTCGCGCCCACTCGAGTCGGGCCCGGCCGTTTCCAGGCGCTTTCGCAGCTCGTCGATTGAAGAGGCCGCGCGCTCGAGCGCAGCGGGGTCCGCCGACGTGAACTCGAAGCTCGCGCCCGAAAAATCGAGCCGTAGCCGCCCGGCTTTGTGTTCGATTTTGGTCTGTTCGTTGATCGCGTAGAGCACTAGGCCCGGCGAGCGCGCGTCGATCACGCCGACTGGAAACAAATAGCGAGCGGGACGATAGGGAACCGCGTGCAGCGTGGCGAGACGCGCGGCCGCACGCAGAAATGCCAGCCCCGAGCCGACGAAGAACGCCGTGTACACGCCGCCCAGCCAGACCGGTGCGAGCGCATGAGCGTTGTGCAGATCGCCGTAACCCGAGCGCAGCGCAAAAATCCCGCCGACAGCGGCAGCGACTCCAGCCGCGCACCAAGCGAGCACGCGCGGATCACGCACCAGCGGCGCCACGGCGAGCGGCGCCGGAGTCGCCGTGCCCGCGCAGGAACCCACGAAACGCTCCTGAATCGGACGCGCCAGACTGAAGAATTCCACTCGCTCGGACACGCAGACTCGAGCCTACTCCACAGGAGTGCTCGAACGTTGGCCTTTTTTGGCTCTGAGCACGAGGTCGTGCAGCGCTTCGCGGGTTACGCCCAGGCGTTCGGCCGTGCGTTGTGCGAGAGAAGTGGTGGCAACTCCCGGCACAAAGCCATAAGTTGGTTGATGGTCGGTATCGAGTTCGACCTGCAGAAACTCGAGGCGCGGCGCGGGCCGCTCGGCCTCGAGCCTTTTGGCAAACTGCAAAAAATGAGTCGTGATGAAAGCTTGCGGCTCGAGTTCGGCGAGCAGACCCACGACTAGCTCGAATATTTCCTCGCCCTCCGAAGGATTCGTGCCGGAACAAAGCTCGTCCAGAATCACCAGACTATCGGGCGAGAGCTGCTCGAACATCGTGCGAATGCGAATCAGCTCGGTGCCGAGCCGGCCCTCGCGCGCCTCGGCGCTCGGCTCTTGGCTGAGCGAGACGAACAGTCCGTGCCGAAGCGGCAAGCGCGCGCTACGAGCGGGCACGTAACAGCCCGCTTGCGCCAGCAACTGCGCCAGGCCGAGCGCTTGCAGCAAGCGCGTCTTCCCGCCGGAGTTCGGGCCCGTGATGATGACCATCGCTTGGCGCGAAGCGCGGATCTGCGCAGGTTTCGGTGCCCGCTCTTCCAGCAGCAAGAACGGATTGTACAAATCGCTCAGCTCGCTGTCGGCGTTGGGCGCGGCCGACAGCACCGGTAAGCACACATCGAGACCGCGCGAGCGCGCGAGGGCACGCAAAGCCAGATTGCCCAGATAAAACTCGATGTCAGCCAGCAACTGAAAGAGCGTCGTCACCGTTGACTGCACGCCGTCAAATACGCTGTTGATCAAGCGACCGACCAATTCGGCCTCGCGAAAGCCGTAGCCGGAAAGCCACAAGCGCAGTTTGGTCAGAAAGCGCCCGAGCGGCGTGCGGTAAAAAGGATTGGAGGCGTGCTCGCTCGCGCGCACGATCTCGAACGCCCGCATTTCACCGTCGTAGCCGACGCGCACGCGCAATTCGACCAGCGCCCGATTGCCCTCGTGGTCGAGCAGATTGACGAGGTTCTCGTAGCTCTCGCTCGCGCGCTGCTCTTTGCCGAAGGCGTGCAGGCGCAGGAGCCCCGAGCCGGCGCTCGCGAACGAGGTGGCAAGCTCGTCGATCAAGTCCCGTATGTCGCGCAGGATATCGAGGCGACGGCCGATCGCGTCGTAGCGTTTGCCGCGATCGGGGGCTTCGAGTTTGAGCTGCAAGAGTCGTAACTTTTGCGCGAGCCGTTCGAGGCGTTTGCACAGCTCCGGCGCGGCCTCGAGTTCACGCAGGATGCCGTGTCGGAACGTGATGGACGCCAAATCGCGCGGGGGTCGTGACAGCACGCTCACCAGGTGCGCGCGGTGCAGCGGGAATTTCTCGTGGCCGAGCTCGGGCTGCATGCAGCGCGCGACGAGCTCCTTCAAAAAAAGCTCTTTGGCGAAGCAGTCGGGCGCAAAATCGCTCTCCTCCGACGCGCGCGCAAACAGTTTGTCGAAGCTCTCGGCCGTGCCGCCGCTGGCGAACGCGAAGGTGAGCGCTTGGGCTAGGCCGCGCATGTCCAGGCGCGCGCGCGGTTCTTGATGCAGAAGATCGGGGATGAGCGGACCTGTCACTCGGCTGAACCTATCATGGGCCAGCGGTCCACCCGATCTCACGAGCAGTGCTCGGGCCGACCATCAACTCAGCCAGTGAATCCGGCGGGCGCTCGCTGTCCGGCGAGAGAGGCAGATTGCGCGCCATGATCTCGGCCGCGCGCTGCGGAAAGCGCGGCGCGCGGTCGGGCTCGGCGAGGCCGCTCGGAATGAGCACGCGACCGTCCGGGCCGTATTTGTCGCTCGCGCCCAGCGTGTGAAAGAGCTCATGGCTGACGACGAACAGCGCAAAATCGCTCATGCTGGCGTCGAGCTCCACGCGCGCGACGCCCACGCGGCCGCCTTGCTCGCTCGAACCCTCGACCCATTTTTGGCCCGCGTTCCGCGGTGGCCGCACCACTAGATAGATCCGTGAATCGTAGGCGCGGGCCGAAAGGTCGGCGCCCTGATCGACAGCGTGCGTCCAGCGCCAGAGATCGTACGTGTGGCGCGCAAGCTCGAGCAATTCGGAGCCCTTGGGATCGGCGGGCGGAGCGCGATCGACGCCTACCGGACCGAACACGCTCAAGTGCACGGCCCGCTCCGGCGTCGAGCGATAGCGATGCAGCTCGCTCGTAAGCCGCTCTTCGAGCACCGGCACGCGCATCGTGAGATTGCGCATGGCCGTCTCCCCGACGGGCTCGAGTTCGGCGACCACGATCGCCACCTCGAGCGGCCGCTTCCACGCGTTGCGCTCGCGGCGAGACCACGTGTCGTTCAACGCATAGAGCACCGTCACGGCGAGCACGCTGCCGAGCAGCGCGAGACGAATGCGATAGAACAGACGAGACTTTGGGGCGGTCACCGCGGTCGAAGCGTATCTCGGTTCAGCCACGCAGCGCAGCTTTTCAGAAAAAGCGCGCGCCGAGCGTGGGCCTGCCTCGTTCCGGGCTTGACGGGCTGACGCCGCCAGGTATGATAAAAGTATGACCGCAGCCAAGGTGGCGGTAACGATTCCGGCCGAAGTCTTGAAGCTCGCCAAGCGGCAGGTCAAAGCAGGTCACGCGAAATCGCTCAGCGCGCTGGTCAGCGCGGCAGTGGGCGAGAAGCTTTTGCGCAATGAGTTGCGCGAGATCCTGGACCGGATGGATGCGGAGCATGGCAAGCCCAACAGGGCGGCGGAGGCATGGGCAAAGCGCGTCCTAAAACGCTCGTCTTAGACGCGGGCGCGCTGATCGCATTCGAACGGGCTGATCCGCGGGTGCGGGCTTTGTTGAGGGAGGCGATTCGCGTGGGAGTCGAGCTCGTGGTTCCCGCAGGTGTCGTGGCTCGGGTGTTCAGGGACGGCGCGCGACAGGTTTTGCTGCGAGCCTTGATGGACGGTCCCACGACTGTCGTCCCTCCGTTGGATCGGACACTGGCGGAGGCCGCTGGCGCGCTATGTGGCCGCACCGGGACGTCCGACGTGGTCGACGCGTCGGTCGTGCTCATCGCCAGGCGCCAGCGCGCGACGGTCGTCACCAGCGACGTCGCCGATTTCAAGCGGCTCGATCCGCTGCTTCGGGTCGAGAGGGTCTGAGCAGATTGGCGCTTCTAGTGCACCGCAAGTGAGATAGGCTCAACGATCGCTTCGCGATAGTGCCGCTTCGCGGCCTTGCGGTGCCCTAGGCATCTCCTCGGGGCTTCGCCCCGAAGCCCCGCGCCTGCTGCGCAGGCTCGCTAGTGCACCGCGCGAGGCGCCGCACTGAAGCTTGATCGTATCTCACATGCGGTGCACTAGCCCGACAAAAGGTAGTGCAATCGCCCCACGATCACATCGAGCGCCTGCGCGTTTTGGCCGCCTTCGGGCACGATCAAATGCGCAAAGCGTTTGCTCGGCGCGACGTGCAAAAGGTGCATCGGGCGTACGCTCTCGTAGTATTGGTGCTCGACGGACTGAATGTCACGATCGCGGTCGACCAGATCGCGGCGAATGCGGCGCATCAGGCGGATGTCGTCGTCCGTGTCGACGTACAGGCGCAGGTCGAAGCGGTCGCGCAGGGCGGGCACGGCGAAGAGCAGGATGCCCTCCACGACCACCACGCGGCGTGAGGCGCGCGCGATGGTTTGTTGCCTGCGAGTGTGGGTAGCAAAGTCGTACTGAGGGCACTCCACGCTGCGGCCTGCGCGGAGCTCGTCGAGGTGCGCCGCGAGCAGCGCGTTGTCGAGCGCGGAGGGTTCGTCGTAGTTGACGTTCTCGCGCTCGTCGGCTGGTAAGCCCGAGCGATCGAGGTAGTACCAATCGTGAGAAATCAGCACCGCGGCGTCGCCGAGCTCTTCGCGGATTTTATCGGCCAGCGTGGTTTTACCGCTGCCGGTGCCCCCCGCGATGCCGATTAACAGCGGCTCGGAAGCGCTGCTCCCGAAAAAGCTCGAGCCCGCTGGGCGCTCGGAGGGAAGGGGCACGGCTACACTATAGCTTGTCCCCAGTAGGCAGATGATGGAATGGTGACGAATCAGTGACCGATACGTGGACGGTTTTCTTCGCTTTCTTCGTGGCGCTGATCGCTTTGGCCGGCATGCTGCGGTTCGTGCCTCGCGCTCCCCGCTCGCGCGTTCGCCGCGCGGTGATCTTGCTCGGGCTCTACGGTGTGTGCACGGCCGCGGAGTTCGCGAGTCACTGGCTTCACTCGCGCCCGCTGAGCGAGGTGCTGCACGCTTCGGCGGAGCTCTTTCAGGTGCTGCTCGCGATCAATCTCGGGGCGCTCCTGTTATTCGATGTGCTGCTGCGCGCCGTCCGTCTGCCGGTGCCGGACATCTTGTACGACGTCTTGCTCGGTGCAGGCTACCTGATCGCGGTGGCCTGGGTCATGCGCCACGCGGGCGTGAACCTGGCCGGGGTGGTGGCCACGTCGGCCGTGGCTACGGCCGTGATCGGCCTCTCGCTGCAAGCGACGCTCGGCAACGTCGTGGGCGGCCTCTCGCTCCAGCTCGACGACTCGATTCACCCGGGTGATTGGATCGAGCTCGAGAACAAGACACAGGGGCTGATCAAGGAAATTCACTGGCGCCACACGGTGGTCGAAACGCGCGATTGGGACACGCTGATCGTGCCGAACGCGCAGCTCGTGGGGCAGACCATCAAGGTGCTCGGTCGGCGCACGGGCCAACCGGTGCAGCACCGCATGTGGGTCTACTTCAACGTGGATTTTCGGTTCGCACCGAGCGACGTGATGCGCATCGTGGACGACGCGTTGTCGGGAGCGCCGATCGACGGCGTGGCGGCGGAGCCCAAACCTCATTGCATCTGTTACGACTTCGCGCGCGACGGACGCGACAGCCTTGCCTACTACGCGGTGCGCTACTGGCTCACCGATCTGGCGCGCGACGATCCGACGAGCTCTCGCGTGCGCGAGCGTATTTATGCTGCGCTGCGGCGCTCCGAGGTGCCGCTCGCGATTCCCGCCACCGCGGTGTTCTTGTCGAAGGACGATCCGGAGCGCGCGGAGCGCAAGAAGGCCAAGATCGTCGGCTCCAAGGTGGCCGCGCTCGAGGCCGTCGACTTGTTTTCCGAGCTCTCGGCGGAAGAGAAGACGCAGCTCGCGAGCTCCGCCCGTCTTTCGCCGTTCAGTCGCAGTGAGGTGATCACGCGACAGGGCGCGCAAGCGCATTGGCTGTACGTGCTGATCAAGGGTCGAGCCAGCGTGCGCCTCGCGGCGGATGGCAGCGAGCGTGAAGTGGCCACGCTCGAGGCGCCGAGCTTCTTCGGCGAAATGGCGCTCATGACCGGGCAGCCGCGCGAGGCCACCGTGATTGCGGAAACCGACGTAGAGTGCTTGCGCGTGGATCGCCACGACTTCGAGGGCATCTTGAAGAAGCGGCCCGAGATGGCCACAGAGATCTCGCGCATCCTGGCCGAACGGCGAGTGGGCCTGCTCGCCGCTCGCGACGGGCTCGACGAAGCCGCCAGGTCCGTGCGCATCACGAGCGAGACGAAGCGTATCCTGGGCGCCATCCGTGAATTTTTCGCGCTCGAGTAGCAAGCTTGGCAGGGCGCGTCGGAACAAGTCAGGAGAGTCCCCTGACGCCCTGCGCGGCGCTCGCTAGGCAGAGTTAACCACCTTTACACGGCGTGTTTCCGGCCTCGCGCGGGTGTGCTGCATGTGGGATACTTTTGTGCCCTGAAAGTGCTGAACCGAGACTCCGCATGCTATGTTACTGGCCTTGTTCTTCGGAGACTAACGAGTGATGTGGCGAAAAGTGAGCGCATTGGTGGTCATGGGCTGGGCGGCGGGCTGCGCCGTCGCTGAGAACGGGGTCAACGGCGGCGGACACGCCGAGGGCGGCGCGGCTGGCGTCAGCGGCATGAGCGGCGCGTCCGGCAGTGGCAACCCGTTCGGTGGTTCGAGCGGCAAGGGGACGAGCGGCAGCGGAACCAGCGGTAGCGGCACGAGCGGCAGCGGCACGGCCGGCAGCGGCACCGCCGGCAATGGCACCAGTGGTAGCGGCGCGGGTGGCAGCGGGACGAGCGGCAGCGGCGGTAGCGGTACGTCCGGTAGCGCCCCCTTCGGCGGCGCTGGCGGCGTGAGCGGCTCGGCGGGCGCGCCACCGTTTGGCGGCTCCGCGGGCATGTCTGGCTCGGGCGCTGGTGGTGTAAGCGGCTCGGCGGGCAAGGCGGGCACGGGCGGCACGGCTGGTAAGGGCGGCACGTCAGCGGGCGGCGCGGGCAGCGGCGGCACCTCGGCAGGTGGAACTTCGGCGGGCGGGACTTCGGCGGGTGGCACTTCCGCCGGCGGTACTTCCGCGGGCGCGGGCGGCTCGGGTGGCTCCACTCCGCCGCCCGCGGGCCAATGCGCCAACGGTATGACTGCGGTTGATCCGCCGAACATCGGCACGGACAAGACCCAGAGCGGCATGCTCCCGGCCGCTGCCGCCTGCTACCGGATGCCCGATCCAGCCAATCACTTCAACAACGTAGCCTGTTATGGCTGGGATGCGGGTCGAACGATGACCGTCAACGGCGTGTCCATCACCTGCAGCTCGAACACGACGAAGATGACATATCCGCACGCGCGCGCGGATGGATACAATTACTTCGAAGTTGGAGCCGGCTCCGCTGCAAACGGAGACTTCGACTTTTATTGCGATCTGGGCAGCTGCCTCTGAGGGCAGCTACTCCGCGCTCGTCTCGTTGAGCGCCTCATCCACCAGTCGACGGATCTCGTCGAGCTTGGGATCCGCTGGCTTGGGAGCGCTCTGCCGTCGTGGTGGCTGCGTCGCGAGCTCGGCTTCCAGCGCGTCCAGGGTTGCGTGTGGGTCGAGTTCGTCGGCGCGCGCGGATTTGCCGCCGAATAGCCGAGAAAGCAGGGAGCCGCTCTGCTTGAGCTCGAATTCGCCGCGCGCCACGCGACCGCGATCGCGCGCGAGCACGCTCGTGAGCTTGCGATTCGAGTCGATCAGCGCCCAGGCTTCGTCGAATGCTTCACGCTGCGTGACGGACAAGTGCTTGCCGGCGGCGCGCGGCGAGTGCTCGCCGAGCGCAACGAACAGGGCGAATGGGATCGCGAGCTCGCTCGGGCCGAGCGCGGTCACGCGCGCGACCGACGGGCCGCCGCAGGACTTGCGATAGATGTAAGAGCCCTCGAGCGCGAGCGCGCCGAAGCCGAGCGCGACCGCGCCGAGATCCACGGCGGCCTCGGCGTCCAGATCGGTGGGTGTTTGTTCCGCCTCGCGCAGGGCGGCTAGCGTGACGCCGCGCACGAGGGAGCTCGTGAGCACGACGGGCTCTGTCAACTCGGTCGCGGACAGGTTGAGCAGCCAGCTGTCGCCGCCGTCCGTCAGGCGTTCGCTCGGCATGTCCGTCGGTTCGACGCTCGCGTTCGGCCCGCAACTGCCGCACGCGCCGCTGCCGCAGCTCGCGTCGTCCACGCCGAACACGCGCGCGCTGATGGCCATGTCGGACAGGCCCGCGTGGTCTTGCACGCGCTCGAGGAGCCGCTGCACGCTGCCGGCGTCACCCGTGAACAAATCGGGGAAAAACTCGCCGGTGGGCAACACGAGCGGTCGCTCACGCGCGAGCTCGCCGAGGCAGTCCAAGACGCGCGCGTAACCGGCGATGAGCGCGCGCTGCACGCCGAGCTCGGGAAGCTCCATCCCCCAAGAATATCAGACCTTGCCTGCCGTCGCCGAAATCTTGCTGGCAACGACGCCCGCCGATTTCTGGTTTTGGCTTCGTTTTCACTGCGCTCCGCTGCTCACGTAGCCACCTACGCTCCGCTGCGGTGCTCGCGAAAGCCTTGCCAAAACGCAGAACTTGGCGGACGGGGCGGTCCTTGAGCGTCTAGCCGTGACTTGCCGTCACGGGCGAATCGTTCAAACTGCGCGGAAATGCGCCGGCCCACGGTGGTTCTGTTCGACATCGACGGCACGCTCGTCACGACCGCGGGCGCGGGGCGGCGCGCCGTCAATCGCACGTTCGACGCGCTGTATGCGCGCCCGGATGCCTGCGAAAACATGCGCTTCGACGGCATGACCGACCGCATGATCATTCGGCGGGGCATGGATACCATCGGCATCGAGCCGAGCGAGCAGGCCATGAATGCGTGGCTCGAGGTGTACATCGCGATGCTCAGTGACGAAATCGAGCTGCTCGATACAGGAGCTCTGCGTGCACACGCTGGGATGGAAGCCGCCGTGCTCGCAGCGCGCGGCGCGGGCATGGCGGTCGGGCTCGGTACGGGCAACGTGCGCGCGGGCGCGCGGCTCAAGCTCGAGCGGGTCGGCCTGTTCCAGCAGTTCGCCTTCGGGGGGTTCGGCTGCGACGCCGAGCCGCGCGCGGACGTCATCCGGATTGGCGCCGAGCGCGGCGCGGCGTCGCTTGCGGTGCCGGTCGCGGATTGCCGCGTGGTCGTGATTGGCGATACGCCGAACGACATCGCGGCCGCCCAAGCCATCGGCGCGGAGTGCATCGGGGTCGG
Source organism: Polyangiaceae bacterium (assembly GCA_036496745.1). Classification (GTDB taxonomy): domain Bacteria; phylum Myxococcota_A; class Polyangia; order Polyangiales; family Polyangiaceae; genus PMG-095. The sequence goes on along the minus strand of DASXKQ010000105.1, from coordinate 12,606 downwards.
CACCGGCAGCTTTTCTGCGGCCGCTCTGCTCGAGCGGGGGGCCAGTACGGCCTTCCCAGATTTTACCGCACAGGGTGCACTCGAGGCCCTGCTCGCCCCCTGATTTTAGCTTCCGGAACCGGTTCCGGACACGCTCCCGTTTTGAAGATCGTTGTGCCCAATCCCGGCCATGGTATTAGGCAGCACATGAAAATTCTCGCCTCCTCGGCCGAGGTATCGGCCTGGTCGCGTGCACTGTCCGGGTCGCTCGTCGTCTCGCTCTGCGCGCTTGGTTTGTCCTTCTCCGCTTGCACGAAGTCGGAGGATACGGGCGGCGGAATGGGCGCAGCGACGCCCGCCGCGCCACCCGAGACCCCGCGTGCATCGTCTCAGCCCGACCCGGGCGACGACGGTCCGCTCACCGATCCGCCCGCGCCGCCGAAGGCCACCGGCAACCCGCTGCAAGGTTTGAAGCTGTGGGTCGATCCGCAGAACAACGCCAAGCTCCGCGCCAACGGCATCCGCAGCAAGTCCCCGGACAAAGCGGCGATCCTCGACAAGATCGGCAATCAACCGCAAGCGCTCTGGCTCGGCGAGTGGAACACCAACATCTATCGCACCGCGGCCTTCAACGTGCAAAAGGCCAAGGACGAGGGAGCCGTCGCGCAGTTCGTCGCGTACAACGTGCCCCATCGCGACTGCGGCCAGCAGTCGGCAGGCGGTTTGAAGACCGGCGACATGTATCGCCACTGGATCCGCCGTTTCGCAGCGGGGATCGGGCAGGAGCCGGTGATCGTCGTGCTCGAGCCCGACGCGATCCCGCTGCTCGAGAAGCCGAACTGCCTGACCAAGGAACAGCAAGACGAGCGCCTCGCGTTGATCAAGGACGCGATGCGCGTCTTGCGCCAAAATCCCAAAGCCGTCGTTTATCTGGACGCCGGACACGCCCACTGGGATCCCGCGGAGACCTTCGCGCCGCGCCTGGTCAAGGCGGGCGTCGCTGAGGCGCACGGTTTCGCGCTCAACACATCCAACTACGTCTCCACCGACGAGAACATCGCGTTCGGCAAGAAGCTCTCCAAGCTGCTCGGCGGCTCGACGCACTTCATCATCGACACCAGCCGCAACGGCAATGGTTCCACCCCTGACAACCAGTGGTGCAATCCGCCGGGTCGCAAGCTCGGCAAAGCCCCCACGCTCGACACGGGTGACCCCTTGATCGACGGCTTCCTCTGGATGAAGCGCCCGGGTGAGTCGGACGGTGCGGACTCGCCCGGCCAAGACTGCCACGGCGGTCCCAAGGCCGGCGTGTTCTGGGAAGAGCAAGCCATCGAGATGGCGAAGTAGGCGTCCTCAGAATGAAGAGCGCCTGCAGTCGTCGAGGCTGCGGGCGTTTTTCGTTTTGTGGGCGGGGGAGCGGGAAGGAGAGGGAGCGGCAGCGGCAGCGGGAGAGCTAGTGGTAGTGGGAATGGGGGAGCGAGGGGAATGGGTGGGGGTCGCCTCGGAGCAGCTCGCTTGCGCAAGTGCTGTGCGGCTCTGGAACAAAAATCCCGGCGTGCCGGGGCAGGGCCTCGCAAGTGGATTTGGCAGTCTTGGCACCATCAGATCGCGATCTGCCACGGAGGCCAAGACCCAGGAAAATCCGGCGGACCCGGCGCCTGCTTTCCTGCAGGTTGGACAAGTCGCGCGGTCCTGACAGGTCAGAACTTCGCGACAAAACCAAAACCTGCTTTAGCGACAATCCTTTTCAAACGCGGCTTGTTGCTTGGACGCGCTGTCGACGGCGCTGCGGAAGCTCGTGAGCAGCGCGGGGCGATCGGTGTGTAGATCGGGCAATGCGGCGGCGATCGTTTGGCGCGCTTTTTCGGCGCTGTCCCAAGTCACGGAGGGCGTCATGAACGAGCTCTCCAGCGTCTCGGCCTTCTTTTCGACGTCCGTCCAGCCGGGCACGTCCACGCCCTCGAGCTTGCGGTGCGTCGCTTCGGCGCGCAAGCCGCCCCACGTCTTGTACAGCTCGTTGCGCTCCTTTTCGCATTGCGCCTGATCCTTGCAACCGATCAGGAGCGAGACGAGCATCGGAATGACGATAACGAAGCGATCCATGATGACCTCCTCATTCGTTAAAGTGCCTTTGACCGCTGTGGCTGAGGCCAAGTGTACTCCTCGACTCGGCGAGTGGCTATCTGGGCAGCGAGCACAGATCCAAGCTCAGGTCGTTCTGCATGCGCGCGCCCTTCGTAGGGCGACCGCGCGGGCGGCTCAACCAAAAGCCGCCTCTTTCCGGTCGGAAACAATCTCCCTCGCGTGCGGCGCGCCCGAGGTGTTAGCGTATTTGCGGTTCTAGGGCGACAAGGAGCACACGTGAAGAGCAACCGCGAGTCAGAGGCCGCGCCGCCGGTGCACGTGATCGAGGCGATTCCGGTGCGCGGCGAGCACAAGGTCACCGCCGCGGAGATCGCTGCCGAGGGCATCCCCGTCCCGGCGCACCTCCGGCTCTTTCCGGAGCTCGGCCGGGGCGGCATGGGCCGCATTCACCCAGCCACGGATCGCAACCTTCTACGTCACGTCGCGCTCAAACGCCTCGATCAGGAGCTCGCCAAAGAACCGATGTACCGCGACGGCTTCATCGCCGAAGCGCAGATGACCGGGCAGCTCGAGCATCCGAACATCGTGCCCGTGCACGAGCTCGACGTCACCGAGCAGGGCGTGCCCTACTTCACGATGAAGCTCGTGCAGGGCAAGAATTTCGATGATTGGCTGCGCGATCCGGCGCACGAGCTCGGCTCTACCGAGCGCCTGCAAGAGGGGCTCGAGATCTTCCTCAAGGTGTGCGACGCCGTCGCCTACGCGCACTATCGCGGCGTGATCCACCGCGATCTAAAACCCGAGAACATCATGGTCGCCGCCTTCGGCCAGGTTTACCTGATGGATTGGGGGCTCGCGCGGCTCAGCAAGACTCGGCCGGCCTCCGGCGCGCGCGCGCAAATGGAGGCGCCCGGACCCGTGGGAACGCCGACGTACATGGCGCCCGAACAAGCGCGTGGCAATCCGGAAGACATGGACGAACGCAGTGACGTGTTCGGCCTCGGCGCAATCCTGTACGAGGTGGTGAGCGGCAAAATGCCGTACGGCGCCTCGCTCAACGTCGACTACGTGCTGGCGCGCGCGCGCGAAGGTCGCGTGGTGCCCATCGACGAAGCGACCATGGGCGTCGGAGTGTCGAAGCAGATCCGCGGCATCGTAGCCAAGGCGACCGCGCCGAAGCCCGAGGATCGCTATCAGTCGGTGGTGGAGCTGCAGGAGGCGGTGCGCGGCTTCTTGCGCGGCGGCCTGCATTTGCCGCGCAAAGCGTTCACGCCGGGCACGGTGATCATCCGCGAGGGTGAAGTCGGCGACGCCGCGTACATGATCGTGAGCGGCAAGTGTCGCGCCTACCGCACGGTAGGCGATCAAAAAGAGGTGCTGACGACGATGAGCGCCGGCGACGTCTTCGGCGAAATGGCGCTCCTGCTCGCCGAGCCGCGCGCCGCGAGCGTGGAAGCCGTCGACCAGGTGACGGTGCTCGTGCTCGACCAGCAGACCATGACTCAAGGCCTCGGCTTCGACGGCTGGACCGGCGCGCTCGTGCGCGCGCTCGCGCAGCGCTTCCGCGACGTCGAGCGACAGATGCGCGGCTCGGGCGTCAAGCGGAGTTAGCTGCCTCGCTCAACCCGGCGCTTGCGCCGGTACAAGACTGGTGCACGCGAGGGTCGCGAGGCAGCCAAATCCTCTAGCCCTGCCATTGCCTTCCGCGTTTTTTCCGCAGAGCAACACGCGCGTTCTAGGGAGCCGCGGCAGAGCGCTGCCGTCTTTCGCGAAACGTGGCGAGCATCGCGAGCAGCGGCCAGGCGGCGAATAATGGCGGAAATGCGCTGGCGATTTGCGCGTAGGCCGCCCATCCCGTGTGCGCATGGCCCGAGCGATCCGTCACGCGCACGATACTGCCGGCGCTCGTGAGGAGGTCGGCGTTCTCGTGCACGTCGAAGCGCGCGAGGATATCCAAGCGACGTAGGACAACCGTCGCTAGGCGCGCGACGCGTGAACGCGGATCGACCTCCAGCAGACGTTCGCGGCACTCTGGGGTCACGAACGCAAGATAGGCGGTCCACATCAACCAGCTGAACAGCTCGACTCGCGCGGAGAGCTCGATACCAAAATGAAAGAGCACGCCCAGCCAGAGAGCGAAGCGGCGCGTGCGTGGTTGCCAGAGCCCGAGCGCCAGAAAGAGCTCGAGGCTGATGGCGCCTTTGGCTGTCGCACTCGCGTACCAGGGACTCGTGTAGACGTCGGCCAGCCAGCGCGGCACGCGCACGCCTTGGCTCGCCAAGTAGCTCAGGGTGTGCAGGTAGCGGATGGCCAGCACCTGGCCGCCGCGCCAATCGGGATCGGCGAGTTTGCCGAGCGCTGACGCGCCGTAGATCAGTGAGACTTGTGCTTGTACGAGGCGGCGCGCCCAGGTCGGTGCGCGGCGAGCTTCCGGCGAAAGCGCGCGCGCCCCGCGGCGCGCGCTGAACGAGCGATCGCAGGGCGTGAACGCGGTTAGGAACGCGATCAACAAAAGCGCGTAACGATTGTTGTGATACTGCAGGCGATCACAGAGCAGCAAATAGAGGCCCGTCGTGGAGCTGCCGAGCAGCGCCGCACGCGACCACACGCCGGCGATCGCGCACGCGGCGGCCACGAGCTCGAACGCGAGCAAGCCGGCGTACACGCCGTGGCTCGGCACCAGGCTCGCGGGCACGATCGGCAAATGCCAGTAGTCGCCGAAATAGCCGCTGTCCCACCAGTCCGAGAGCGCCCGGCTCGCTTGCAAAAACAGCAGCACGCCGAGCGCGCAGCGGAGCAAACCGAAGACGTAAGCGTCGCGTTCCTCGCGCAGCCAGGCCGAACCGCGCGAACTCACGGGCGCTCCGCAGTGAGCTCGACCGTGGCGCGCTCGCGGCCGTTCTTCACCGTCTCGACGACCGCGACGAGCGCGTCGGTCTCCGCGTCGTCCGGGATGTGGGCGGCCACGTCGTTCAGCGCAAACTGCAGGCGAAAGAGCTGCGCGTCGAGGCCGTACGAGGCGTGCACGAACGTGTCGAGTTGACCGAGCACGCCGTCATGCACGCGATCGTTCCAGCGAAAGGCGTGGGTCACTTTGTTCTTGTCGCGCGCTTGCCACGCGGCGTGCTGCACGCTCAGCCGATACGGTTTGCCGTACATGTGAATTTGGCGATAGAGCGTGATCTTGAGTTCGGATGACGCGTTGAACATCTGAAAACCGAACACGTGATCGGGCGCGCGCTGCGCGAACGCGATCAGCGCGATTTGGCCAAGCAAGAACGCGCCTGCAAACAGCGCCCGAGCAATCAGAGTTCGTGACAAGTCGGCTCGAATGCTAGCCCGAAATTTGCTTCCGCTCATTCATGTGGGCTGGGTCGGCTAGCGAGCCGTCTTGGTTTGGGCGCCGCTTGTGGCTGCCGCGGGCGGGCCCTAGATTGCAATCGTGAGGCTCAAGAAGCACGTGGTCGTGGTCGGCGGCGGCTTCGGGGGCATTGCGCTGGTCCAGGCGCTGCGCTCGGCGGACGTACACGTCACGCTCGTCGATCGCTCGAACCATCACCTGTTTCAGCCGCTGCTCTATCAAGTCGCGATCGCCGGTTTGGCACCGAATGAAATCGCCGCTCCGATCCGCAGCGTGCTCAGAACGCAGCGAAACGCGCGGGTGCTGTTGTCGGAGGTGACTGGCGCGGATCTGAAGGCGCGCCGCCTGCTCAGTCGGGAATGTGCACCGCTCGAATACGACTACCTGGTGCTCGCGCCCGGCGCGCAAAACGCCTACTTTGGCCACGACGAGTGGGCGCCCGTCGCGCCCGGGCTCAAGGACCTCGACGACGCCGTCGAAATCCGCCGGCGCGTATTACTCGCGTTCGAGGCCGCCGAGCGCGACACGGATCCGGCCATTCAACGCAAGCACTTGACGTTCGTCGTGATCGGCGGAGGGCCGACGGGCGTCGAGCTGGCCGGCGCGATCGCGGAGCTAGCGACCTTCGTGCTCTCCCGTGATTTTCGGCAGATCCGTCCGGACGCCACGCGCGTCGTGTTGATCGAGGGGGGCGAGCGCATCTTGTCGTCGTTCGCGCCGGAGCTGTCCGCACACGCGGTCAGCAGTTTGAAAGAGATGGGCGTCGAGGTGATCACGCGCACGCGCGTCACGGGCATCGACGCAGACGGCGTTACTTTCGGCACGGAACGCATCGAAGCTTCGACCGTGTTGTGGGGCGCGGGGGTGCGCGCCTCGCCGCTCGCGGAGCGCATGGGCTTGCCCGTCGATCGCGGTGGGCGCGTCCGCGTCGAGCAGGATTGCTCGGTGCCGGGGTTCCCGGACGTGTTTTGCATCGGAGACGCGGCTTGCTTCGTCGCCGAGGGCGAGTCGGACGCGGCGCCCGGCGTGAGCCCGGTCGCGATGCAGCAGGGACGTTTCGTGGCGCGCGCCATCCAGCGCTCGCTCGCGGGTCAGGCTCGCGGCGTGTTCCGTTATCGCGACAAGGGGTCGATGGCGACGATCGGCCGCAGCCGCGCGGTCGCGCAGATCGGCCGCGTCCAGCTGAGCGGAACTTTGGCGTGGCTCGCCTGGCTGCTCGTGCACATCACCTATCTGATCAGTTTCAGAAACCGCGTCGTGGTGCTCTTCGACTGGGCTTGGTCGTATTTCACGTACCAGCGCGGCTCACGGCTGATCACCGGCCACCGCTTGCACGCGGGAGCGCCGGACTTGAAGTGATGGGGGCACTACCCCGTGAGCATTCATGTGCTTTTTTTCTTCCGAAATTCCGACCGAAAACTCGCGCGACATTCGCAACTTGTTGGAAAGCATGCGCCGGGTACGCCGGCTCTCTCTTGGGTCCCGCTGTCAGTTCCGCGCCGTGATCTGCCGTTCCGAGCCTGAGGCGCCGCGTTGCGGGTAGTCGCCCACCCCTTCGGGTATGTCGAAGCGCCACCGGCACCCCAGGAAGGCTGCGGGTTGAGGTTGAGATTTGAAAGAATGCTCAGTTTGCCCGAGCTCCCCAAGAAGTGGTCGTTAAGGTTGAAATGCGATGAATAGTCAGTCCGCCGAGCGCTCCCTAGCCTTCAGGCGGCCGCGGCCACCGCGCACAGCTGAGTCGCGAGTCGATTCAAGGCGGCCCGCGCTTCTTCGGGGTGCGGGCCCATCGACGCGGCCGTGGCGAGCAGTGCGGCGGCTCGCGGCGCGTTTTGCTTCATGAAAAACTCGACCAAGTCCGTGACGGTGTTGAGCGTGTGAGAGACGAAAGCTGGGCGCTGCAAGAGTTGCGCGATCTGCTGAAGCCCCTCGACGCTCGCGTTGCCGCGCAGCAGCAAGTGCTTGTGCTTTTCGAGCGCGGCGTAGGTGGCGAGGCGCTCGGCGACCCAAGCAGGGGTCTCGCGCGGCGCGCGCAGGAGCTCGGTCGAAAACGCGCGCGGCAGCTCGCTGGCCGCCGGGTCCGGAGCGCCCACCGCGAACAGCGCGCTGCGATCGAGCGTACGCTCCACGCCATAACCCGCGCGCACCAGCAAAAGCCCGAGTGTCGCCTCGCTGAAGTTGGTCAGGTGAGCATTCTGGAAGAAATTCTCCTCCAATAACCCGTAAGGTTGATAGAGGTTGGGGACCTCGATCACGAGCTTGCCGCCAGGCGTGAGCCACTCACGCATGCGCAGCAGCGACGCCAAGGGATCGTGCAAGTGCTCGAGCACGTGAAATATCTGGATTTGCTCGAAGCGGAGTTCGCCCGGCTCGTAGTCCTCGAGCGTGCCGACGAAGCAAGTGATGCCCGCGCGGCGTGCCTTCTCCGCCTCTTCGAGTCCTGGCTCGATGCCATACGGAATGATGCCGAGCGCTTCGCGCATCAAGCCGAGTGTGCGGCCGTGGCGACAACCGATTTCGAGCACGCGATCGCCGGCCTTCGTGGCGCCGAGCAGGCAAGCGTTGTCGGCCTGTGATTGGTGCCAGGCATCGAGTGCTTGCTCGTAACCAGGTTGGCCGGCCTTGACGTTCCCGCCGTCCGTCGTCGGATAGCTGACTTCGCCGTAGTGCTCGCGGTAGCCGGTCGCATAGTAGGCGGCCATCTCTTCGCGTGTGGGGCGCGGCGACTGGTAGACGAGGCTACACACGGTACAAGCGATGTTGCGCACAGCCATCCCGAAGCGCCCGCGGGTGCCGACCTCGATGCCCTCCGTGCTCGCGCCGCAGACGGGACACCAAGGGATTTCAGTGGCTAGCGGGGGAGTGTAGGCCATGCCTTGCGTGAGCAAGGTTCGGGCCACGCGGCAGCCGGAAAATGCCGGTGATCCGCGCTGCGCGCGCCAGCGGATTGACGGCGAGGAGCGCGATCCGCGTCAAGCGCTTGGCGCGCGGCGGTTGACGCGCGCGCTGCGCCGTCGCGTCGCGACGAGGCCGAGCAGGCCGAACGAGAGCGCGAGCCAATCGCCGCGGGCGCGCCCACCGACCGCGCGACACGCGCAGCCGCTTGCTTTATTGGTGGCCTTGCCGGTTGGGGCTTTGCTGCCGCCGCTCGCGCCGCTCCCGGTGACTACGCCGCCTGAGCCGGATAGGGGTCCGATGCCGCCCCCGGTACCGAACACCATGCCGCCCGAGCTCGTCACTCCGCCGCCCACGCCGGTGCCGCCGCCGGCTCCGCCGCTCGCGCCCGGGATCGGGTCGCCGCAATGGCCGTCCGCGCACGCTGCGCCTCCCGGACATACGGTGGTAGCGGTACAGGGGTCAGCGCATGCGCCGGCCTGGCAAATTTGGGGCGCCGTGCAGGTCACTGTTTCGCAGCCTGAGGCAACGCACACGCCGCTCGTCTTGTTGCACGCCTCGCCCATGCCGCACGCGCGGCAGCTGCAATTGGCGACGCACACGCCGTTCTCACACACCTGATCCATCGGACAACTGACGCCGTCGCACGGCGCGGAGCAGCGACCGCTCCCGAGGTCACAGCTCTGGCCGAGCGGGCAGGTGACACCGCTGCAAGCGTCCACGCAATTGCCGCTGCGGCACGCTTTGCCCGCGTCGCACGTGATGTCTTTGCACAGCGGGTCGACACAATGTCCGGTCGAATCACAGACGAGCGCTCCCTGGCACGGAAACTCGCCCTTGCGGCAATCCCCGACGCAAGAGCCGTTCGAGCACACTTGGTCCGCGGGGCAGAGATTGCCGTCGTCGACCATGCCGTTGCAGTCGTTGTCGTAGTTGTCGCACGTCTCCGGGGTCGGGGTGACTTGCGCGTGGCAGACGATGGCGCCACCGAGGCCGCACTCGGTCAAGCCCGGTTTGCAGGCGCCGAGCAAGCCCGTGTCGCACGGAACACCGCCGCCGAGACACGTCACGCCTTCGATCTTGTACACCTGATCGTTGAAATCGCCGTCATTGCCCTGCCAGCTCCCGGAGTCGGCGCCGGGCCAGTCCTCGAACGCGATGTAGAAGGCACCCGGAGTCGCGGTCGACGGATAGGCCAAAAACATCTTCCAATAGCCGGGCGTCGTGCAGCTCGTGCAATTGGCGTTGCGCATGAATTCCGAATAATAAACGGGTTGGTTGTCCATCCCGTTCAGGTTGCGCGTCAGGGCGAAGCCGATGAAGCCGCCCGCGTATTTCGGATTCGACGCGATATCGGCGCTGGTGATGAGCTGACCGAGCGTCGCCCCCATGGTCGCTGTAGCCTGGACGATCGGGAAAATCTCGGTCGGCTTCGAGGTAGCGTCGGCCGGCACGTTGTACCAAGCGATGCCGGCAATCGCCATCGACTGCTTCAACACCAACGTCGCCTGGAAGTTGCACAGCGGCTGAAAGACGCCGGGATCCGTGCTCGCGTCGGCGACGACGTCGATGTTCTCCATCTGCATGTTGAAAAAGGTCTGCAGCGGCTCTTCCGACGGATCGCTGCTCGGCCCTGGCACCTTCACGCCGTTCGGCTCAGTGACAGCGGCCTGCGCTTGCCCTGGGCTCCCGACCAGCAACGCTGGTACGCCGAGGCCCAAAACGAGACTGAAACGACGATAAGCAAGGGCGAGCACGGGACCTCCGATAGACGCGGTGGAAGCGCCGGATCCGGACAGGATCCTACGCAATTTATTGTGACGCCCGCGGGTTCTGGCCCTCCGAAACACACTGGTTTCGCGAAAACCTAAGTGGTACATAGCGATCGTGCTGGAAGCGGGCTCCACCTGGAGCATTCAATTGTCGGACGCTCCTGAAATTCTGTGGAAGGGGCGCTCCGTCCACGGTCTCGAGCGCAGCATCGACCGCTACATGTTTTGGGCGTGGGCGATCCACTTCTACAAGTACGACGGCGATCTGTTTCTCGACGGTCAGCACGTGCCGATCCGGCCGGGTTCGGTCGGCATCATCCCACCAGGGGTGCGACAAGAGTATCGCTATCGTGGTCGCTCGGAACATTTGTTTGCGCACTTCTCCGTGTCGAAAACCGAGCAGGGCCAGGTGCCGATCGCGGTCATGCAAGACCTCGGTGCGGATTTCGCGCGCCTCTCATTGCGTTTCGAAGACGCGGTGCGCTGGGCGCCGGGTGACGATGCGCGCATGTCCGCGCGGCTGTGGGACATCTTGTGGGAACTTTCGGACCGCACGCAGCGCAGCCGTGAGCGCCCGCGCGGCCGTCACGCGGCCGTCGAGCAAACCTGTCAGATCATCCAGAGCCGACTGGCCGAGCCGCTCAGTCTGACGGGCCTCGCCCGCAGTGCCGGCGTTTCTCCCGCGCACCTCACGCGCCTCTTTCGCAGCGAGCTCAGCGAAACCGTGACGGACTACGTGCGAAAATGTCGGCTCGATCGCGCCTGGCACCTACTTCTGCACTCGGATCTGCCGATCAAACAGGTGGCCTGCGACGTCGGTATTCAAGACTTGCAGCTCTTCAACAAGACCATTCGTCGCGCTTTCGGCGTCGCGCCGCGCGCCCTGCGCGAGCGCGGGCCGAATTTCAGGGTCGAGAGCTAGTCCCCCGCCGATTTCCGGCAACCGCGCGAGCCCGCGTTCCGAATAGGCGTCCATGCGACACCTCATTCGATACGTAGCTTTGCTATTCACACTGAGCACCGCTGGGGCTTGTTCGTCCGATGGGAGTTCGGCAGCGAGTGGTAGCGCGGCGGTGAGTCCAGAGCCGGCGTTCATGGACGATTGCGCCGGAACCTACACGTGCGCGCTCGACACGGGCAGCGTCTCACTCACGTTCTCCAAAAATGGCGAAGAGTGTTCGGCGCCCGGGCTCGACTTGTACGGGGACGGCCGCGGTGTTTTCGAGGCCAACGGCGCGCAAGTCACGTGGAGCGGTGACGCCAACGAATTTTCTTTGTGCGAAGCGAGCTGCGCCACCTGCACGCGAAACACACCTGGTTCAGCCGGAGCGCCCGGTGCTTGCGCCGGGCAAGCAAAGCAATGCGACTTGGTGGGGGACTGCACCGGGCAACGCGGCTGTTACTACACGGTGGGCGATGACCCGACGAGCACCGCTGATGACGGCTGCGCAGGAACACCGGACGGCTGTGAGACGTTCAGCGAGCCGGCGCGCTGCGCTTTGCAAATTGGCTGTGCTTGGCATTGAGGGCAAACCCTCACTACTGCTTCACGTTCGTCGAAAAATCCGCGAGCAGGCTACTCAAAAAAGTGTCGAGTCCGGGGTGTGAGCCTGGCCGATGAACACGCAGTCCGGGTGTGTAGCCGCGCGCGATGAAGGGCGCGAGCAGGGCCGGGTCGCGGCTCAGGACGTGCACGGGGACGCCATGCGACGTCGCGCCGTCGGTGATGTCGGAGACCGGCTGGTGATCGCCGAGGATGATCACGAGTGAGCCGTCGGCGATGGCGTGCGCGATGAAATGGGCGAGCACGTCGAAGTCGTAGCGGAGCGAACGCGCGTACGCCTCCGAGGCGTTCGCGAATTTGGGCCAGGTGATCGGGTAGTGCACGCTCGGCATTTGCCGAAAAATGGCGCCGTTTTCGAGCTTGGACCAGTCGGGCACGATCTCGGGTTGGTCGCTCCACGGCGCGTGGCTCGTTACGAGCACGTATTGCGCGAAGAGCGGGCGCGCCGGGTGCTCGAGCTCGCGACGTCGGATGAAATCGAGCACGTACTGATCGGGCATGGTGGCCCACGCATAACTCGGCCCCGCGTAGTCGAAGTTCCACGCGTAGTACTTGCGTTCGAAGCCGAGATAATCACCGTTGGGCCAAGGGCGCGTGGTGCCGGGCTGAGCGAGCACCGTGAGGTAGCCGGCGTCGCGAAAGAAGCTCGCCAGCGTGCGCGGCTTCTTGGCGCTCAGGATCTCGTAGTCGAGGTCATTGCCGGTGTTGACGCCGGTCGCCAGCGTGGCGTGCGCGAGCCAGGAGCGACCGCCGTAGGTCGGTGAGTCGAGCACGCTCGAGACGATCTGAAAGCCGCGGGCGCCGAGCGTGCGTTCGAAGCGGTCGAAGGTGGCGGCGAGCTCCTGGACGTAGAAGGGGCGCTCGAGCACGGTTTGCCCGTAGGACTCGACCAAGATCAAATGCACGCTGCGGTGATCGAGCTTGGCGAGATCATGCGGAGTTTTTTCGAGACG
>DASXKQ010000104.1:0-10035 GCA_036496745.1 Polyangiaceae bacterium | reverse complement strand
GCCGCAAAGGCAAAGCGATCCGCCCCCTCCAAGAACGGCACTCCGCGTTTCTTGGTGAACAAGTACATCGCGACGATCAGACCGGCCACGGCGCCGTGGCTCGCGAGCCCGCCGGTCCAGATCTTGAAGATCCACATCGGGTCGTCGATCGCGTGCTGCAGATCGTAAAACAGCACGTGACCGAGCCGCGCGCCGACCAGCACCCCGACCACACCATAGACGATGAAATCTCCCGCGGCTTCGGGGCCGCCGCCGCCGCGCTTGATCTGCCAGTTGAGCAGCGCGTGCCCGCCGAGGAACACGACCACGAACAGCATGCTGTAGTAGCGAAGCTCGACCGTGGGGCCCGCGAACGCGTGCAGCGCGCCTGCGCCGACCAGGAACGCGATGCCGGTCGTGATTTGTTCGCCTTCTTTGCGGGCCGCGCCGTAGAGCGCCATCAATGCGCCGATCGCGCCGAGCGCGATTACGACGTACTTGCTCGGCAAGTGCAAAAAAGCGGGTCCCCAAGACCAGGTGAAACTCGGTAGTAACAGCAGCATCGGGCGCGGAGCCTAGTGCCTGCCTTCGCCAATTACAAACGCACGGCGCGGCTGACGACGGTGTCGTCGCCGCTTTGGGAAGCGGTGCCGAGCGCGCCACGCGCCGCGCGCAACGGCGCAGCCACGCCCGGCAGTTCAAGCGAGTGGTCGAAGACCAGGGCGTCGAGTGGCGCGCCCGCGGCGACCGTGAGCTCGACGTCTGCGCCCGCCACGGTATCTCCGCAGCGCGTGACGACCCAGGCGTCTCCTTGCCGCCACGGAAGCACCTGAACCCCGTCGAGCTTGACGTGCGTCGCTGTCGTTTTCCAACCGAGGCTCACGGCGACGGCTCCGCGCGGCGAGCTGATGTGCAGCAGCAGATGCCGTTCGGCGCCGCTGGTCGAGCTCTCGAGCACGGTCGCGATCGGCGGCGGTAGCGCGATCACGGGCGCAGGACCCGCCAGCGCTTTGCGTCCCCAGCCGCCAAACCAGGGATATGGATCGATCTCGCTCGCAGCGAATGAACCGGCACGCCGCAGCGCGTCCGAGATGAATCCTCCGCTCGCGTCGACCAGGAAACGCGCCTGGCCGCTGTCGGCATCGAGGTGATAGGCGAGGCTCTCGCGCTGTGGGGCGTTGGCGGAAAACGGCGCGACGCGTTGCGCGATGAGCGCGCAGATCAACGTAGCCCCCGCGCAGACCGCGACGATTCGATACGGACGTCGCTCGAAAGCCGGAACGAGGGCGGCCAGTGGAGAGAGCGCGAGCGCGAGCGCGGAAGTCTCGAGCCAGGGTAAATTGATGCCGATCGCGTCATATACGAAGTACAGCGCCGGGAACCAGAGCGCAGCCGTCAGCGCGACGAGCGCGACGCGTAGCCACACCGCAAACGGCGCAAAGCGCGGAAAAGTCGCCAGCTGTGCCGCGAGGACCGCGCACAGCGCGGGGAGCAAGAATAGGTAACAGGTGCCCGGGGCACGCAGCGACGTGAAGATCGAGAGTGCCGTCCACCAGATGGCGTCCGCGTTGAAGTTCGCGACGGCATCACCATTCGCGGGAATGAGAGCCGCGCTGAGCGCGAGCGCGGTCAGCGTTGCCAGCAAACAGCACAGCTCGAGACAGGCGGGTGACGCGATCCAATTGGCCGGAGCCGCCCGAGCCGTGCCGGCCATCAGCAAGAACCCAAAAATCACGGCCAGCACGAGCGTGAGTGGAAGACGCGTCAGCGCGAGCCCGAGCCGCGCCGCGCTCAACATCCGCGCCTGCCACCCGAGTCGAAGCGCTGTGGTTAGCAAGATCGCCGTCAACGCCCAGAGCCCGAGGTTGTCACGCTGTGACCAGCGCACGACCGTGAAGCCGAAGACGTCGAACCACACCGCGTTCTCGCCGGTGACCGCGGGTACGTTGGCGTCGACGGCGCGCAGTAGAGCGAGCGCCGCGCTGCCTTCGCTCTGCACGCTGCCCGCGTCGAGGTGCGCGAGGTCGTCGATTGCGGTGTGGTAGCGCGCTGGTCCGCCGATGAACGCGAAGTTGTAGCCGGACAGGCCGTGGTTACGGAAGATGGTGAGATCGGTGTCGTTCGGCAGCGCCTTGTACACGGTGTACGCGGCCGAGTTCGAGAGCGGGTGCGAGGCCGTGCTCGCGTAGCGCGCGATGAGCTCGCTGTTCGGCTCGGTCGTCTCGAACAGGATGCCCGGTCCGGTGGTGCCGCGCGCCTCCACGTTGATCACCGCGGAAATGCCGTGGAGTCCGCTGAAGCGCTCGACGAACAAGCGCGCGCCGAGACCGCCGAGTTCCTCGCCGTCGGTGAACAGAAACAGCACGGCGTGTTTGGCCGGAGCTTGCTGCAGTGAGCGCGCGATCTCGAGCAGCGTAGCAATGCCCGCGCCGTCGTCGGCGGCGCCCGGCCCGGCCGCGACGGAGTCGTAGTGCGCGGCGAGCATCAACGCGCCGCTTTGCGCGCGCGACTCACTGCCGGGCACGACGCCGACGAGGTCATGCACGTTCGCACAAAATCCCCAGACGCCGCAGGTCGTGCCGCTGCGGTCCTCGACGGTCAGGCCGACGTTCGTGAGCTCTCTCATGAGCCGCTCGCGCACGCGATCGTTGGCCGGGCTGCCCGTCGGATGCGGGGCTTGATCGCCGAGCACGCGCGACAGCATCGCGATTGCGCGCGCAGCCGAGAATGAGGCGGCGGGCGCGCGCGCGTCGAGCGGCGCGGGCGGGGCGTAGCGCGCGCGCAGCAGCAGCGCTTCAGCGAGCAACAGCAGCAAAGCGACCCATAGCGGCCGAAGCCGCGTCGGCACGAGCGTCGCGAAGCTCACAGCGCACCCAGCGCGCGGAGCTCTTGCTCTGCGATCGCCGCCCAGCCGCGATTCGCCTTGGGGCTTGCCGGGCTCGGATGCAAGATACAGCCGAGCTTCGCGCTCGACTCGCTGAGCGCGGCGCGCGCGCGCGATTCAGCGAACGCTCCGACGCCGATCACGAAGCGCGGCTCGAGCTCGCGCACGATCTTCCGGAGCGCGTCGTCGCAGGCGGCGAACAACTCGCCCTGCTCCGCGCGCGGGAGTTTGTCCGGAGTCAGATTCTTGCCGCCGGCTTCCATGAACACGAGCGGGCAATAGTTGGTGACGAAGAAGTCTTTGAAGAAGCGTTCAGCGGTCTTGAAGCGCTCTTTGGCGAAGCCCCACAGGCGCGCGCCGCTCACTTCGCTGCGCGTGCAGGCGAAACCGCTCACCAGCCGCTTGGGATGCTCGTGTTTCGGTTTGCCGACGGCTCCCGTGATGCCCAAGAAATCGCGCACCATGCTCACGTCGCCGAAGGGCACGCCGGTTTGGGCCATGCCGAACGGCCCTGGATTCATGCCTACGAGCAGGACGCGTTTGGGACCGGCGCCGTAGCGCTTCAAATAGGCTTCGTGCGGTGCACGCGCGTACTCGAGCGGATTGTAGAGATATGCGACGGGCGGTTTGAACGAGAGCGCTGCGACGCGACGCGAGAGTTCGCGGCTAATTTCGGGCAGGCCCATGCCGTCGCCACCATGGCATAGGCTCGGGCTTTCTGTTAGGGTGGAGCCTCGCTCGGGGCGCAGGCCAGATGGCCCGCTGAGAAGCACCCGTAGAACCTGATCCGGTTAGAACCGGCGTAGGGAAGCGTCGTCGCAAGCCGGCACTTTCCTCGAAAAAAGGGAGAAGCCGATGACGATGAACAACCTGCCGCTCCGTGGTGCTCCGAATCCGTCGAGTGCGCGCGACGGCACGAACCCGGGCTCATTCGCGAATGCGCCGGACATCGGCGGGCCGCTCGCGTTCTCGTCGCCGGACACGCCCGGTATGCCCAAGCCGAGCGACAAGACCGCGTGGGATTTTTTGCCGGCGGGCTTCGAGCGCACGGGCGATCGCGCGACCGCGCCGGCGGGCTTCGTTGCAAAGACTCAGCTCGAACACGCGCGGCTCGGCAGCGTGACCCCGGAAATGCGGCGCGTCTCCGAGCGCGAGCCGCACTTGAGCCCGGAGCAAGTCCGCCGCGAGGTCGCCGACGGTCGCATGATCATTCCGGCCAACATCGTGCACCTAGGCTACGCGCTCGAGCCGATGTGCATCGGCCGCGCGAGCAAGACCAAAATCAACGCCAACATGGGCGCTTCGCCCGTTTCCTCCAGCACGAACGAAGAGGTGGAGAAGCTCAAGTGGGCCGAGCGCTGGGGCGCCGACACGGTGATGGACCTCTCGACCGGCGGCAATCTCGACGAGTGCCGCACGGCGATCATCAAGAACTCGCGCGTGCCGATCGGCACCGTGCCGATCTACTCGATGATCATCGGTCGCAAAATCGAGGACCTCACCGAATCGATCATCATGAAGAGCTTGCTCGAGCAAGCCAAACAAGGCGTGGACTACTTCACGATCCACGCGGGCGTCCTGCGCGAGCATTTGCCGTTCGTGCAAAAGCGATTGATCGGCATCGTCAGCCGCGGCGGCTCGCTGCTCGCCAAGTGGATGCTCGTGCACGGCAAGCAAAACCCGATGTACACGCACTTCGACGAAGTCTGCGAGATCATGCGCGAGTATGACGTCTCTTTCTCGCTCGGCGACGGCCTGCGTCCCGGCGGGCTCGCGGACGCCAGTGACGACGCGCAGCTGCGCGAGCTCTCGACGCTCGGCGAGCTCACCGAGCGCGCTTGGCGGAAGGGCTGCCAGGTGATGATCGAGGGCCCGGGACACGTCCCGTTCGATCAGATCGAATACAACATGAAGCTCGAACGGCAGCTCTGCCACGGCGCGCCGTTCTACGTGCTCGGTCCGCTCGTGACCGATGTTTTCCCGGGTTACGATCACATCACGTCCTGCATCGGCGCGACCGCGGCCGCCTATCACGGCGCGAGCATGCTCTGTTACGTCACGCCCAAGGAGCACGTCGGCTTGCCCAAGAAAGACGACGTGAAGCAAGGCTGCGTCGCATACAAGATCGCGGCGCACGCGGCGGACGTCGCGCTCGGCATTCCCGCGAGCCGGGATTGGGATGATTCGCTCACCAAAGCGCGCGCCGCGCTCAATTGGGAAAAGCATTTCGAGCTCGCCTTCGACGGCGACACCGCGCGCGCCTTCCACGACGAGGACCTCGACGTGGATACGGATTTTTGCGCGATGTGTGGGCACGACTGGTGCTCGGTGCGCATCTCCAAGGAGATCGTCGAGTTCGCGAGCGGCAAAGCCGACGGTTTCGCGCGCGAGCGCGTGGCCAAGTCGCCCGCGCTCACCGCCGAGCAGCGCGACATCTTGGAAAAGCGCGGCGTCTTGAGCCCCGAGGAGATCCACCGTCTCGCGTCCAAGACGAAAAAGGCCGTGGCCGAGGACGGCGCCAAAGCCTCGTGCCACTCCGACTACGTAGCGGAAGAAGCGACGGCGCTGCGCATCCAGGCCGAGCGGCTCGTGCAGCTGCGCGTGAAAGCGGAAGACGCAGCGGAATAATCGGTTCTTGTTCCCGTCGCAAAGACGGGAAGGGCAATGGCAGAGCTAGAGGTGCTTGGGGCAGAGTCTGAGGGTTTGCTGCCCCGCGACGCTCGCGTGCACCAGTAGTGTGCCGGCGCGAGCTCAGGGTTGAGCGGGTGCACCGAGATCGAACTGCGACGCTCGAGCATTACTGGAGCTCGGCGCATTCCGTGTCCCAAAACGCCCCGCGTGGCGTGCGCGCGAGTGAATTTGGAGATTGCCACCATGAAATCTGACCTGCTCGCCGCACGTTGTGGATCGATCCTCGCTGTCGCGCTCCTCAGCGCTTGCGGAGGAACTGCGACCAACGGCTTTGCACCGCCGGACACGGGCGGCTCGAGCGCGAGTGGCGGCGGGAGCGGCGATGGCAATGCCTCCGGCGGAACGGGAACGAGCACAGGCGGCGTCGCGGGCGCGAGTAGTGGAGGCGCTGCCGGGGCGAGCGGCGCGTCCATGAGCGGTGCAGGCGGCGTCGCGACCGGCGGCGCATCCGGCTCGGCTGCGGGTGGCGCGAGCGGTACGGCCGGCAGCGGCGGCGTCGTAGGCGGCGCGGGCGCGGCAGGCGGTGCCGGCGCGGCAGGCAGTGCCGGCTCCGGCGGGGCGACTACCTCGTGCGACAATCTGCCGCCCGAGCCGACGATCCCGCCCGCGTGCGCGACGCTGATGGCACCCAAAGCGACCGCCAACGGCAAGCCGACGGACGAGTCGACGCTCGACACGACCGTGATTCAAAGCGCGATCGACGCATGCCCCTCCGGCCAAGCCGTGCGCTTGGTGACGAACGGCACTAGCACCGCCTTCTTGAGCGGTCCGCTGATGATGAAGAGCGGCGTCGCGCTCTGGATCGACACGGGCGTGACGCTGTTCGGGTCGCGGAATCCGGCGGACTTCGACGCCAAGACGGCGGGCGCATGCGGCGGCAACAACACCGGCGCCAGCTCCTGCTACGCGATCATCAACGCGCTCAAGGTTACGGGCGCGAGCGTGATGGGCGCCGGCACGATCGACGGCCGCGGCGGTGAAGTGATCGCGGGTTCGACCGACACCTGGTGGGAGCGTGAAACCACCTACGCCGGCAAATTGGTGGCGCCGCGCATCGTGCAGACCAGCGGCAGTCAAGACTTCACGCTCTACGGCGTACACCTACAAAACTCGGGCAAATTTCACGTCGTGATCGACACCACCACGGGCTTCACGGTCTGGGGCATCAGCATCGTCACCTCGCCGACTTCACCCAATACGGACGGCGTCGACCCGTCCGGGTCGACCAACGGCGTGATCGCCTACAACAAGATCTCGACCGGGGACGACAACATCGCGATCAAAGGTACGGGGCCCGTGGTCGACAATCTGATCATCGCGCACAATCACTTTGGCAAGGGTCACGGTATGTCGATCGGCAGCGAGACGTACGGCGGCGTGCAAAACGTACAGGTCTGCGATCTGTCGCTCGACGGCACGCAGAACGGCCTCCGCATCAAGAGCGACGTGAGCCGCGGCGGCGTCGTGCAGAACATCACTTACACGGACGTGTGTATGCGAAACGTGCGGGACCCACTGGTGTTCGACCCCTACTACAGCGTGGCCACCGGCACCGAGA
Organism: Polyangiaceae bacterium; assembly: GCA_036496745.1. Taxonomy (GTDB): domain Bacteria; phylum Myxococcota_A; class Polyangia; order Polyangiales; family Polyangiaceae; genus PMG-095. The sequence continues at coordinate 2,923 of DASXKQ010000104.1, read as the reverse complement.
TCCCGGACTTTCACGATATCGCGCTGCACAACGTGCACATCCTCGGCGCTGGCGCGAACACCCTCACGGGTTACGATGCTACGCACAAACTCGGTATCAGTCTCGACAACGTGATCTTCGATAGCGTCGGCACCGCGATGTTCACCACCTCGGACGCGAATGTGACGCTCGGCCCAGGCCCCGTAAACTTCAAACTCACCGGCACCGACGTGACGCTGACCGACAACACGAGCAACACTGCCACACCGCGCGATTGCTCGAACGCTTGGACGACATTTTAGTCGCGACACGCTGGCGACAATTGCAACAAACCGGCTCGATCGCGCGCAATCCTGAGGCGGATTTGCGTCATGCACACGCGCGAGAATCAGTGTAAGCTCCTCGCACCATGAAGATAAACAAGCTGTTTCATGTGCTCGTAGTCGCTGGCGCGTCTTCTACCGTTGGGCTCGCTGCGTGTGGGTCGGACACGACGAATCCCACTCCCGCAGCCGGTGGGACGGGGAGTGCCGGAACCGGAGCCAGCGCGGGGACGGCGGGCAGCGCAGACATGTGCGCGGCGCAGTGCAACAACACCGCGTGCAATCTCGGCACGGTTTGTAATGGTTGCTGCTGTTGGCTGCCGGCGGGCTCGGCCATGGGCCTCTGCGCGCAGGAGATCTGCCCGGCCACCGAAACCTGCTGCGTCGGTCGCGGTCGTTAGTCTCGACTAAAAAGAAATCGGCATGGCGCGGGTTTCTCGCGTTATGCCGGTCGCATTGAGCGGTAGCGAAGCGCGACGGGTTTGGAGCGAGGGAGTCGCTCAACTCCCGTGTTGCGTCGAGCGCTGACTCCAGAATATTTCAGTGATGTGCGCACTCGCGCTTGTTGCCTGGGAGTGCACAACAAATTGCAGCGAAGAGTTCCGTGCTCTTCGTCTGACTCCGGTGTAGGCTGAGCGCGCCATGAAGATCAACAAGCTTTTTCACGTTCTTGTCGTCACGGGTGCATCATCTACGGTCGGACTCATCGCGTGTGGTTCCGACTCAACCACGACACCTTCGGGCGCGAGCGGCGCGTCTGGCTCTTCGAACGCGGGCTCGTCCAACGGCGGTACTGGCGGCAGCGGCACTGCGGGCAGCGGCACTGCAGGCGCTGGCGGCAGCGGCACTGCGGGCAGCGGTACTGCGGGCAGCGCAGGCAGCAGCGCCACTTGCAACGTGCAACCAAACGCTTGTCAGTTCGGCAAGGTCGTCAACGGCTGTTGCTGTTGGATCGCTCAGGGGACGATGGGCGCGTGCGCCTTCGACGGCTGTGCAACCGGCGACCCCTGTTGTCCTTGATACGAGGAGCATCCCATGAAGATTAGCAAGCTTTTCAATGTTCTCGTCGTAACCGGTGCTGCGTCTACGGTCGGCCTCATCGCGTGCGGCTCCGACTCGCCCACGGGCACCACGCCCACTGGCACGAGCGGCAGCTCCGGCTCGTCGAATGCGGGTAGCGCCAACGCCGGCTCGTCCAACGGCGGCAGCTCCGGCTCGTCCAACGCGGGTACGTCCAACGCGGGCACGTCCAACGCGGGCACGTCCAACGGCGGCGACGCTGGCACGTCCAACGGCGGCACCGCCGGTGACGGTGCCGGCGGCGGCACGAGCGGCGAAGGTGGCAAGGCTGGCAACGGTGCCGCTGGCGGCGCGGGCTTCGGAGGGTTGGCGGGCTTTGGCGGCCTCGCAGGCTTCGGAGGCTTTGCGGGCAAAGGTGGCGGCGGCACGGCCGGTAAAGGTGGCGGTGGCGCAGCCGGTAAAGGCGGCACGGGCGGCGACGCAGGCGCCGCAGGCAAAGGCGGGGCCGGCGGTACGGCAGGCAAAGGCGGCGGTGGTGGAACCGGCGGCAAGGCTGGCGCCGGCGGCATGAGCGGCAGCGCGGGTACGGGCGGAGGGACGTGCTCCTATCCCACGGACGCGAACGCCTGCCAGTATGGGACGACCATCCAGGACGGATCGAATGGCGGCAATGGCTGCTGCTGCTGGCTCAAGCCAAATGTAACGGGGATATGCGCGGCCCCAGGCTGCGCCAATGACGCCGCGCACAACGCGTGTTGTGGGAGCTGTCAGGGAAACATCGGCTGCTAGGCTCTATCGACCGACGTGGAGCAACCGTCCGCTCTCATCACCGCGCGCGTGCGAGAAACCTGGTCGTTTCGCACGCGCGCTGAGATGGAAGCCACCGCGCGCTTTGCGCGCATGGCCAAGGAGCTCGCCGAGGTCGGCGCGCAAGCGGTCGTCGTGCAGGGCGCGGCGGACGCTGCTGAAGATGAAGCGCGGCACCGCGATTTGTGCGCCGTCATTGCGCGGCGCTTCGGCGACACGGATCCGACGAACTATCGCCCGTCGTACCAGCGCATCGGTCGCGCCGACGATCCACGCGATCGCCTACTCTGGGAAATGGTCGCCGTCTGCATGAGCGAGACCATCAACACGGCGTTGCTCAGCCGCTGTCAAGAAGTCGCCAAGGACCCAGAGATCAAGCGCACGACGAACGAGCTCTTGAAGGACGAGGTCAACCACGCGCGGCTCGGTTGGGCTCATCTCGCCGCCGAGCGCGCCGCGGGCCGCGGCGCATTTCTCGGCGACATCCTGCCGCTCATGCTCGAAGCGAGCGTGGAGCCCGGCTTCCTCGAAGGCAAACTCGAGCAACCATGGACCGACGCGATGTACGACTACGGCGAGCTCCCGCTCAAAGAGCTCTTGCAGATCTACTTCGAGACCATGGATGAAGTGATCCTGCGCGGCATGGATGCCATGGGTATCGATACGTCCAAGGGGCGGGCTTGGCTCGCGGAGCGCGCCCCGAGTCCGCAGACCTGAGCATTTGGAGTAGGGTTCGGCGTACGATGCGCGTTTCGAAGCTTCTCCCGGCTCTGCTTCTGCTTGTCTGTTTCGTT
>DASXKQ010000103.1:0-15485 GCA_036496745.1 Polyangiaceae bacterium | reverse complement strand
CGCAGCAGGGAAAGGCCCCAACAAAGCCAACAACAAGCCGCCAGGCTGCGCGTGCCGCGCGGCCGGCCTCGCCGACCGAGGCGGCGCTCTCGCCGGCCTCGGCTGGCTCGGCGCCGCGGTCGGTATCGGCTTACTCGCGCGCCGCCGCCGGCGCGGCGCGGCTTCCTAAGCGCGCCGTTGACCGGACTTCGTTCGTAGCCCTTGCTTCGCGAGGAGCCGCAGGTATGTTTGCCGGTCCTTGCAGGACCTCTTCCAGGCGATCAAGCAGGCCAGCCTGCCCGCCGTGTGGGCCCAGGGCGTGAAGCTCGGCCAACAAGACGCGGTGTCTCTGGAGCGCGAGAGCGCGACCGAGCTTACCCTACGTGTGCGTTCGGCGGGGCGCGCGGCCTATGCGACGGTCACGCTCTATCCGCCCGAGCGAGAATGGACGTGCGACTGCGGAGACGCGCGCGATCCCTGCGCGCACGCAATCGCCGCGGCGATCGCGGCCAACGGCGCCCGGGAGCGCGGCGCGCCCATCCGACGTGCGGCGGACGCGAAATCGAAGCTCGTCTACGCGCTCCGGCGCATTCCGCTGTCCGGGCTCACGCTCGACCGGTTTGTCGTTTCCGGCGCCAAGCGCACGCGGCTCGGTGGCACGCTCGCCCAAGCCGTCACGCAATTCGGGCTCGAGCCCGGTCCGGGGGATCTGGTCGCCGATCGCATCGCCACGGCCGCCCCGCGCGGCATTTTGCGGCCTGGCGCCTGGCAAGCCTTGCTCGACGCGCTCAGCGGCGCGGAGCTCGAGCTCGAGGGGCAGAAGGTGCGTGCGTCTGGTGAGCTCGCGCTGCCGATCGCGCGCGTGTCCGATTCGGGCCCGAATATCGAGCTTGCGATCGAAAAGAATCCCGCACTGAGTGAGGTGCTCGATCCGGGCCTCGCGCGCTCGGGCGATCTATTGCAGGCGCTCGGTCTGACCGAACTCACGGGGCTCAAGCTCGAGCGCTTGCCGCTCAAGCGCGTGTTCGAGCGGAGCGACGTCGGCGAGCTGTGCGCGCGTGTCTTGCCGGAGCTCGAGGCCAAGCTGCCGGTGAACATCGAGTCGGTGAACTTGCCGCGGCGTGGCAGAAAGCGCGTGCCCCCGCGCATCTCGTTCGAGCTTTCGCACGAAAAGCACGCGCTCAGTGTACTGCCACTGATCGTGTACGGCGAGCCGACGCAGGCGCGCGTCGACGCCGGCAAGCTCGTGCACGTCGCCGGTGATCTGCCCGAGCGCGACGAGGCCGCCGAGCGTGCCCTCATCGATCGGTTGCGCGACGAACTCAACCTGGTGCCGGGCCGGCGCGTGGATTTCGACGGGCGCGACGCGGATCGCTTTGCCGGCAAATTGCGTGGATTTCAGCACGCGCACGGCTCCGGAGTGCGCGCCATGGTGCGTGCCTACGCGCTCGAGCCCGAGCTTCGGGTCGAGGGGGACTCGCTGTTCTTGGAGTTCATCACGCGCGACGAAGCGGGCTCGGGCGCCGACAGCGGTTCGCAAGCCGGCAAGCGTGTTGCGGCCGAGGCCGTCCTGCGCGCTTATCGCGAGGGGCTGTCACTGGTGCCGCTCGAGGGCGGCGGCTGGGCACCGCTACCGGCGGATTGGCTCGCGCGCTACGGCGATCGTATCGCGCAGCTCTTGGCCGCGCGTGACGCCGCCGGGCGAGTCCCCAAAGTGGCGACCTTCGCGCTCGCCGCGCTGTGCGAGGAGCTCGACCGACCGAAGCCCCCCACGTTCGCGGAGCTCGCGCCGCTGATTCGCGATTTTCAGGGTCTACCGAGCGCGTCGCTGCCCGAGGATCTGCGCGCTACGCTGCGCTCGTACCAGCGAGTCGGCGTCGATTGGCTGTGCTTTCTGCGCGACGCGGGGCTCGGCGCGGTGCTGGCCGATGACATGGGCCTCGGCAAGACGTTGCAAACGCTGTGCGCCCTGCGCGGGCGCACGCTGATCATCTGCCCGAAGAGCGTCGTGCACAATTGGCAGAGTGAAGCCGCGCGCTTCCGTCCCGCGCTCAAAGTGGCCGTGTATCAAGGCGCGCGGCGGGCGCTCGACGCTTCGGCGGACGTCACGATCACGAGCTACGCGATCTTGCGCCTCGACGCCGAGCGCTTGGCGTCGATCGACTGGGACACCGTGGTGCTCGACGAAGCGCAGGCGATCAAGAATCCCGACAGCCAAGTATCGCGCTCGGCCTATGCGCTCAAAGCCACGTTCCCCGTCGCGCTCAGCGGTACGCCGCTCGAGAATCGTTTGGAAGAGCTCTGGAGTATTTTGCATTTCACGCATCGCGGCTTGCTCGCCGGGCGCTCCGATTTTCGCGAGCGTCATGCGCTGCCCATCGAGCAAGGCAATCCGGAAAAGCTCGCCGCGCTTCGGCAACGCATCAAGCCCTTCATTTTACGGCGTCTGAAGCGCGACGTGGCGCCCGAGCTTCCCCCGCGCACCGACGTCGTGCTCGAGATCGAGCTCGAGCCGCAGGAGCGCGAGCTGTATCAAGCGATCCACGCTGCCACGCGGCGCGACGTCCTGGAAAAGCTGGAGCACGGCGGCAACGTGCTCGCGGCGCTCGAAGCCATTTTGCGTCTACGCCAGGCCGCGTGTCACTCGGCGCTCGTCCCTGGGCAACACGCCGAAGGTTCGAGCAAGATCGAAGCCCTGCTCGAGAACCTGGAGCAGGTGGCAGCCGAGGGCCACAAGGCGCTCGTATTCTCGCAATGGACGAGCTTGCTCGATCTGGTCGAGCCGCATCTCGAGCGCGCGGGGCTCTCGTTCGTGCGCCTCGACGGTTCGACGCGCGATCGGGCAGGGGTGGTGGCCACGTTTCAATCCGACGCAGGTCCGCCGGTGATGCTCACGTCGCTCAAGGCCGGCGGCGCGGGCTTGAACCTGACGGCGGCGGATCACGTCTTTCTGTTGGATCCGTGGTGGAATCCCGCGGTCGAGGATCAGGCCGCCGATCGCGCGCACCGCATTGGACAGGAGCGTCCGGTCATGGTCTATCGCCTGATCGCCAAGGACACCATCGAGCAAGGCATCATGGCTCTGCAGACGAAAAAGCGAGCGCTCAGCGAAGCCGCGCTCGACGGCACCGGCGCCGCGGCCGGCATCACGCGCGAAGATCTGCTGGCGCTGCTGGCCTAGGACGCACGCAAAAAAACAGCTAACCTCAGACCCGCATGGCCGAGTCCTTGATCGCCACGATGCTCGGCGCCGAGCTGCTCGCGACGTTCGAGGATCCGGAGTATCGGCCGCCGCCTTTGCCGAGCGTTGCTCTCGAGCTGATGGCGCTCTCGGGTCGCGACGACGCGAATGCCGAGCACGTAGTGCGTTTGCTCGAGCAGGACGAGATGCTCGCGGGCGGTGTGATCCGCTTGGTCGGGTCGCCCATTTATGCGGCCCGCACTCCCGTGCGCTCGTTGAAGGACGCCGTGATTCGCCTCGGTTTTCGCACCGTGCGTGACGTGGTCTTCGAAACGGCGCTAAGCCAAGGCGTTTTTAGCCTGCCCGAGTACCGCGAAACCGTCGAGCAAATCCGGCGCCACAGCACGGTCACCGCGTACCTGGCGCGGCTCGTCTGCCAGCACACGCACGTCGACGGGGAGCACGCCTTTCTGTGCGCCCTGTTGCACGACATCGGTTTCGCGGGCCTCTTGTTCGCCGTGTCGCACATCGAAAAAGAAAGGACGCCTGCGCTCTTGCAAATTTGGTCCGAGCTCGACCGTGTGCACGAACAAGCGTCGAAGACCGTGACGGAGCTCTGGGGTTTGCCGGCGTCGATTCACGAGGTGGTCGCGCATCATCACCACTTGCACACGGGCCCGTCGTCCAAGGTGGTGGCCGCCATTTGCGTCGCGGATCAATTGAGCGAGCGCTTCGCCGCCAGCGTGGTCGGTCCGGTGAACGAGGCCGGCGAGCTCGTCCCCGGCGATCGAGTGAGCGACTTGGATTTCGAAATGAGCCGTGAAGCGCTCGGCCTCGACGACGGCGCGCTCGGTCGCATCTTGGCCGATGCCGAAGCATTGGTACCGGACATTTTGTGGCTGTAAATTCGTTGAATTTGCCCTGTTTTAAGTGGGAATTACTGGCGCTCTTGCTGTGTGTGGCCTGCTCGCGCGGCGAGCCGGTCCGCCACACGAGCGCGAGCGCCGAAGCCAACGCGAGCGCGCCCGCCTCGCTCGTCGCGCTGCCGACGCTGACCGAGGTGAGTGGCACGGAGCTGCTCGTGCGCGTACGCGCGAGTCATCAGAAAGCCGTGCTCGTCAACGCCTTCGCGAGTTGGTGCGAACCGTGCCGGGAAGAGTTGCCGCTGCTCGGCGGCATGGCCAAAGCGCTCGCGGACCAAGGCGTCGCTCTGTGGCTCGTGTCGATGGACGACCCGGAGACGCGCCCCGCTGCTGCCGAGCTACTCGCCGAGCTCGGCTTGACGGTGCCCGCGTTTGCGGCGCGCCCGCCGCTCGCCGATTTCAAACCGGCGCTCAACCCGCGCTGGCCAGGCATGATCCCGGCGAGCTTCCTGTTCGATGCCGGCGGCAAGCTCCGCTACTTCTGGGCCGGCGAAGCTTACCCCCGCGAAATCCAACCCATCATCGACGGCTTCCTCGCCGGCCGCCCAATCGACGGCGAAGCGCACTTCGGCCTCGCACCGGGGGCGACGAGCGAGTGAGAGAGACGAACCGCGAAGACGCGAAGAGAGACGATTTGGGTGAGACAAGCGCAGACTTCGTCGTCCCAAATGTTGCGCGCGTCGCGCACGGGTCAACCCAAAAATCTTCACGCCATCGCGCCTTCGCGGTTCCTCCGTGTTAGGACGAATTCAGTCCTTCTCAGCGCCCGCCCATGCCGGTCGTCGAGATGCCTTGAATGAACGTGCGTTGCGCGACGAAGAAGAGCGCGACCACGGGCGCGATCAAGAGCACGGAGGCAGCCATCAACAGGTGCCACTCGCTGCCGCCGTTTTGCGATTGGTACTGGGAGAGACCGAGCGCCATCGTGAACGTGCGCGGTTCGGTGAGGTAGATCAGCGGGCCCAGGAAATCGTTCCAGGCGTAGAGAAAATGGAAGAGCGCGACCACGGCTAGCGCGGGACGGGCGAGCGGCAAAATGATGCGCCAGAAGATACCGAATTCCGAGCAACCGTCGATGCGCGCAGCGTCCGAGAGCTCGCTCGGAATGGTCAGGAAGAATTGACGCAAGAGAAAGATGTTGAACGCGCCGCCGCAGAACGCGGGCACCCAGAGCGGTAAAAGCGTGCCGATCCAGCCGAGCGAGCGGAATACGCCATAGAGCGGGATCATCAGCACGGGAAAGGGCACCATCATCGTCGCGAGCGTGACGTTGAACAGCGCGCTGCGCCCGCGCCACTCGATGCGCGAGAGCCCGTAGGCCACGAGCGCGCTCGAGGCGACGGTGCCGACCATGCCGAGCAGCGCGACCAGCAGCGTGTTGGCGAGGTAGCTCAAGAACGTGACGGACTTGCTGCGGTCGCTCTTGGGTGTCCAGGGCATGGAGGAGCGCGCGAGCAGCTCGCCGAGCGGGCGCTGCTTGTCCTGCTCGCTCGAGCTCAGCGCGCGAATGGCTTCCGGGTAGTTTTGCCAGACCGGCGCGATGCGCGTCTTCACGTCGCGCGGTCGCAGCAGAAAGCTCGTCACTTTGCCGCCGTGATACTTGCTGGGCGACCACTCGCTCACGTGCACCCAGCCCTTTTCGAACGGCACGGGCGGCGTGACGGTGATCGGCGCGCCCTGGCGCTCGATGTAGTACTGGCGCGGCAACCACTCGGGCGGCACCTTGCCGATTTGCTCGCGCGGCTCGAACGACGTCGCGATCAGCCAGAGCAGCGGGAGCGTGAAAATGCCGGCCAGGATCAAGAGCGGCACGTGCACGAGCGGGTGCGTGCGTTGCAGTGGGTTCGGGCTCGGACGGCGTTTCATTTCTGGAAACCGCAGCGCTCAGCGCTCGTAGTGAACCCACTTCTGTGAGCCCTTGGTGAGCAGCCAGGTGAGCCCCAAGATCAAGCCGAACAAGAGCCAGGCCATCGCGCACGCGTAGCCCATGCGTAAATCTTGGAAGCCCACGTCATACAGCTGCAAGACGTAAAAGAGCGTGGAGCGTTCGGGCGCCCCGCTCGGGCCGGTCATGATGAAGGCTTGCGTGAACACCTGAAACCCACCGATCAAGCTCATCACCACGTTGAAATAGATGACCGGTGAGAGCATCGGCAATGTGACGTGAATCAGCCGCTGCCAGAAATTGGCGCCATCGATCAGGCTGGCTTCGTAGAGCGAGCTCGGGACGTCCTGCAGGCCCGCCAGGAAAATCACCATTGTGTGACCGGCGCCCCACACAGCCATCAGAATAATGGCGGGCTTGGCCCAAGCCGGATCCGTGAGCCAGGCGGGCCCGTTCAGACCCAGATGGCGCAGCGCCGTGTTGATGATGCCGCTCTCACCGTTGTACATCCACATCCAGAGCAGACTGCCGGCGACGACCGGCATCAGCGAAGGCAGAAAGAACAGCGTGCGGTAGAGCGCGAGGCCAGCCACGCGCGCGTTGAGCAAGAGCGCGAGCATGAGCGAAACGAGCACGCCGAACGAGACGGAGCCCAGCGCGTAGTACGCCGTGTTGTACAAGCTCTTCCAGAACAGCGGATCGTGGAACAGCTCGCGGTAGTTGCCCGCGCCGATGAAGACCGGCGGCAAGAGCACCGAGTAGTCACACAACGAATAGTAGAGCGCGGCCGCCAGTGGATAGAGCAAAAACACGCTCAGCCCGAGCAGCCACGGCGCGCAAAACAAGAGCCCGCGCACGCGTCGCGCCGAGGCGCCGGTCATGGCTCACCTCGGCGGAGCAGTGTCTTGCGATCGCGGTCGACGGCCGCTTGCATGCGCTCGGCCACGTCGCCGAGCGCGCGCATGGGCGGCTCGCTCAGATTTTGGATCAGATCGACCGCGTTCGTGAGCTCGCGGTTGTACTCGTTCCAAATGCCGGTTTTCGGAATGGCGAAGGCATTGGGGCTCGAGCCGAGCTCGCGAAACAGCGCAATGTTCGGGTTCGGGTGCTCGCGCCAGAAGCGCTCGCTGACGGTGCGGAGCGGCGTGAATTTGTCTTGGCCGAGGCAAAGATCCTCGAGGTTGTCCGGCGAGCTCACGAAGGCGATGAACTCCATGGCTTCATGCGCGTGCTTGGAGTCCTTCGGAATCACCAGCACGTCGGCCTCGGCCTCGCTGGTGTTGGCGAGCTCCGGGCGATCCGCGGGGTAGGGGAAGGGCGCGGCGCCGTAACGGAAGCCGGGCGCGCTCTGCTCGATGAAATTGTGCAACCACACGCCCTGCAGTTCCATCGCCACCTTTCCGGAGAGGAACGAGGACTGCGGGCTCGACGAGCTGCCGAAACCCGAGCGAAAGCGCTTGATCCGTTCGACGCCCAGTCGCTCCGAATAGGAACGCACCCAGTCGTACGCGCGCAGGTTGCCCGCGTCGTTCGGCGACACGTGCGCGGCGTCCGCGAACAGTTTGCCGCCAAAATAGTAGCCCCAAGCGTACGACCACCAGCGCGGTTCGTTCGGCAAGAAGCCGACCTGAATCAAGCGCTTGCGGTCGTCGGGGACGTTCGGCAAATAGCCGCGCTCGACCACGGTATCGCCGCTGTCGAGGCGGACCTGCCAGAGCGTCAGCTTTTCGGCGAATGCGTCGAGCTCTTCGATCGTGCGCGGCGCGACGTTGGAGTCGAGTCCCGCGTCCTCGAAGAGCTGCTTGTTCCAATGCAGCGCTACGGACGCGGGCACGACCGGCAGCGCCCACACCTTGCCGCGGTACACCCCGAGCTCGAAGTAGTGTGGGATGTAGTTTTCGCGCTCGATGTGCGCGGCGGCCAAGAGCGGACCGAGATCCGTCAGCGCGCCCTTGTCGGCATAGGCCGGCACGAAGAAGCTGTAGTTGCCGGCCACGTCCGGCGGGTTGCCGCCGGCCGTCGCGATCAACAGCTTTTGTTCGAGGCTCGAGACGGCCACCTTCTCGACTTCGATTGGCCGGTAGTTTGCCTCGCGCCCGGCGCGCTCGCGTTCGCGTTGATTGAAGCGAGCGACCAGGCGGTCCATGCTGGCGCCCTCGAAGCCCGTCCACTTTTCCCAATACGTGATGTGACGGACGCCCGCTTCGTGGCTCTTGGGCGCGCAGGCCCAGAGCAGGCAGGAGAAGACGAGAGCGATGCGCATGCGAGGCGCGCGGATTCTCTTATGATTTCCGCCTCAAAGCCACCTTGCGCTGCGCGCGAACTCATTTGCGGGGCTCGACGAGCCGGACGAGCGTGCCGATGACGCGGTGAAAGAGAGCAAGGCGCTCTGGGGCCATGGGTCCGAGCCAGCCGAAAGCTTGCGCGGTCTCCCAACAAGCGAGTGCCTCGCGCGCCGAAGCGGCCGCCGATTGATAGCGAGCCTGCCGATTCCTGTCACGCGACAACCGGATAAATCTTCAGCGTCATGATGAGCTCCTTTGTTCGGGGACGCCGTCGGCCGAGCACAGCGGCACGCTCAAATGACCCCGAGCAAATCCCACCCACGCTCCCGTTTGGCACCCGCTCAACCCTGAGCCCGCGCCGGCACAACACTTTGTGCACGCGGGCGTCGCGAGGCAGCCAAATCTCACGCTCTGCCCCAACCACACCGCCCCTAGCGCTGCCTTTGCCCCCTCCGTTCCAGAAAATGCGAGCCTGCGCCGCTTGCTCAGCGCGCGGGCAGCGTGCGAGAAACGAGATCGCGCGGCGTGCCGCCGAACATTTGACGGTAAACGCGGTGAAACTGCGCGTAGCTGCCGAAGCCCGCGGCCTGCGCGGCTCCGACGAGATTGGCTTCGCCCCGCTCGACGCGATCGAAGAAGCTGCGCAGCCGAAGTCGATTGCGGTACTCGACCAAAGACACCCCGAGCTCGCTCTTGAAGATGCGCGCCAGGTGTCCTGGGCTGACACCGAACTCGCGGGCGAGATCTTGCCCGCGCACGCCTGCGTCTTGCTCGAGCGCAGCGAGGACGCGGCGCACGGTACGCGTGGGTTTGGCGGCGCCGGCACTCTTGTTCATCAGCCCGGGCTGTTTGGTGAGGACCAGGTTCGCGATCGAGCTACAGAGCACGGAAGCGCACGCTTGCCTCTCGGCGTCGAACAGCGAACCACTGAGCGCCGCGTCCGCGTACATCACGCCCACGACCCTGCCCGCGGCGAGCAAGGGCGTGACCGTGTTCCAGCCCCTGCCTACGATCAGCGTGCGACGCGGTCGCGGGATCTGCAGCTCGACGTCGTCGAAGTAGCGCCACAGGCTGCCCTGCAGGACCAAGCGCTTGAGCCCCTCGCAGTCTTCCCTCGATACCGGATGCGAGTGCCAGCGTTCGTCCAGGGTTTCACCGGAGGGTCCAGTCCCGAAACTCCCGCGCATCAACCCGTTTTTCTCGTCGCGCAGGTAGAAGGACACGCGCTCTAGGCTCAGCCGATCGCGCGCGAGCTCCACCGCGCGGCGCAAAATATCTTCGAGCTCGGTGTACACTCCGAGCTCGGCTGAAATCGCCAGAACTTGCGCGAGCGCCCGCCAGTCTTGCCTCGGAATTTGCGGCGAGGGCAGCGGCTTCATGGGCGAAACAGAGTAGCACCTTGGCGAAGTTTGCGAAACTTGCGCTATTAGTGAGAACTCGCAAGCTGCGGTGATTTGGGGTGCCGCTTCACTCGCCGGCTGATGGTATCTGCTGCCAGCTTCATGTCGCGCTTGGTAGCAAGAACCTATCTGCCGTTTTCGGTACTCGTAGCCTCCGCTCTCGTCGTTTCATCGAGTTGCATCAAACTCCCCCCGGCCGATCCCTCCGACGGCAAGGGCGCCAAGGTCGACGCGGCCAAAGGGGTGATGCTGGTTTGGGACGGCGACAAGCAGGGGGGTAACGCCAAGGAATGGGCGAACTGCAATCTGAAGGAAGCTTGCAAGAGCACGGTGAAGCCCTCACCCGGGGAAGGGATCAACAAGTCCGTCGGACTCGAGTGGCATGCCGAGGGCAAAGACTGGAAAGGCTTTGGCTGGAACTGGTTCGGCTTCTGGCCGGAGAACGCGGGCGTCGACGTCACGCAGCGGAAGAACCTAAGCTTCTGGGTTCGGCTTCGCCTCGATGATCCGTCGAAAGGCCCGGACCTCAAGGATCTCAAGGTCGCGCTGGGCAGCTCGAGCAAGGGCAAGGACGAGACGGAACAGGTGCCGCTCAGCGCTTACGTCGACGGCTTGTCCGATCAACAGTGGCACGAGGTCGTGATTCCGCTCAGCGATCTCACCAAGGGCAAAGGCAAGGACTTCGATCTGAGCAAGACCTGGGAATTTCGGCTCGGCGAGTACTCGATGTCGGACCGCAAATTCACCGTGCTGGTCGACAACATCGGTTTCGACAATCGCGAGATCACGAGCCTCATCAGTCTGCCGGAGAAGCGGGAGCCTGCGCCACTCGGCGGCGACGTCATCGCGCTCACGGCCAAGCTGAACCTCGCCGCGGACGGTACGAGCGTGAGCCCATACATCTACGGTGTGAGCCACGGTGACGCCGAGGTGGAGCACGAGATGGGCGTCGCCCTCCGCCGGCAAGGCGGCAACACCTCGAGCAACTACGACTGGCGCACCGGCTTCGAGTCGGCCGGCGCCGACTGGTACTTCGAAAATCGGAAGACGCTCCCGGGCCCGCACCCCCAGGAAAACTGGTGGGTCACGATGCACCGCGAGAACAAGAAGTACGGCATGAAGAGCTACTTCACGATGCCGACGGAGTGGGTCGCCAAGGACGGCACCTCGAGCGGTTTCCCGAAGTCGCTCTACGCGAACTGTGACGAGTTTGCCCCCGATCGCCCCGACGCCTGCAACGGCAAGCTGAAGGAGAAGGACAAAGAAGGCAAGCCCATCAACATCAAGTGCGGGGCGCATCCGTCGCAGAACGGTAAATTCGTGGGGCTCGAGTACAACGTCGAGCTCGTCAAGTATTGCATCAAGGACGCGGGCTTCGGTCGCGCAGATCAAGGCGGCATCGACATCATTGCGCTCGACAACGAGCCGATGCTGTACGCGGAAACGCACCGCGACATGATTTGCAAGGGTTGGGGCTACGACGAGTATTGGGAGCGCACGAAGAAGTACGCCGAGCTGATCCGTCAGGCGGATCCCATGGTGAAGATCGCCTCGCCCGGGCTATGGGGTTGGACGGCCTATATCCACGCTTCGGCTGATCTGGAGTATCGCGAAAAGAACGGCCTCGGTTGGGGGGACACGGCGAAATTGCCCGACTACGCCAAGTACGGTTTTTTCGCGCGCGACTTCATGCGTCGCTGCGCGGACTACAAGAAGCAGACTGGGCACGATCTGATCGATATCTTCGATTTTCACGCTTACCCGAACACGCCCAAGCTCGGCTGGGACAACCGCGCGCAGTTCTCGAAGCCGTCGCCGGAGCTGCAGGAATTTCGCGTGCGCGACGTGCGGAAATTCTGGGACGAGTCGTATCGCGATCCGGATACCTGGATGGGCAAGGAAGCCTGGAGTAACGGCAACGTCGCCTACGTCCCGCTGATGAAGCGTTGGATGAAAGAGGTCGGCTGGAGCGCGCCCCTCGCCATCGGCGAATACGACTACTCCGGACCCGAGGGCGGCGAAGAGATCTCGGCGGCCGTCGCTCAGGCCGAGAGCTTCGCGGCATTTGCCCGAACCGAGGTGGCGTACGCCATGTACTGGGCCGACCCGCGCAAGCACAGCCCGGTGTACTTCGCGTTCAAGATGTATCGAAACCCCGACGGCAAGCAGACGGCCGTCGGCGATCACTTCATCGTGGCCGACGTGAGCAGCTACGACGACGTGAGCGTGTACGCGTTCAAGGACAAGAAGCGCAACGTCGCCTCGATTATTTTGCTCAACAAGCGGGCGAAGAAGGGGGAGAAGCTGGCGATCGATCTCGGTGCGCCGGTGCCGGCTCAGCAGGCCGAGAGATACGAGTACAGCGCCGTCAATCCGAAGGCGATCGGCGCGCTTCCGGCGCTCGCCGTGAGCGGCCAAACGCTGAATATCGAACTTTCCCCCATGTCCATCGTCCGCGTGGACGTGAAGATGTGAGGGCCTCGAGCCGCCCCCGAAACGCATGTTGCTTCACTTGAGAATTTACGCGATGCCTTGGAAAACTTGGACTCTCGTCGCGACCGTCGCAAGCCTCGGGGCTTGCACGAGCCCGCCCCGCGGCGCGACCCCGGCGAACATGGCGAAGGCGCAGAGCGGCGCGCCTGCAGGCTGGTCCGCGTTCGAGCGAAATTGCGCGCCGTGTCACGGTGCGCGCGGAGAGAGCGCGGGTCGCGCTCCGCGCGTACTCGGCGAAGGCGCGCTGCCCGTGCTGCCGCAGGAGCAAGACATCAATGCCGACCCGGCCGCGGGTGATCCGGAGCTCTTGATGCTCCGCGCCCAGACCAGGCCCGCCGGCGCGCCCTCGCGCGACCCGTTTCGCACGGCCGAGGACCTTTACCGCTTCGTGAGCAAGAACATGCCGCGCCCCGCCGCCAAGGCGGGCACGCTCTCGGCCGAGGAATATTGGGCGATCGTCAATTTCATGCTGCTCGCGCACGGCGTGTCAGTCCCACCCGAGGGTGTTACCGCCGGTAACGCCAGCTCGGTGAAACTCTAGGTCTGGGCTTCGTGACGAGCTCGAACAGCGTGAGAGTCGTGCCGAGCCGCTGCCCGGTCGCGTGGGCCTCGGCGGCGGTGTGCCTGCTCGCGTCGTCCGTCGCGCAGGCGCAAGCGCAGGAGAGCGCGCGAGCGTTGGCAGAAGCGCAAGCGCAGGAGAGTGCCCCGGCGCAGAGCACCGCTCCCGCGCAGAGTGCCGCACCTGCGCAGGACAGCGCGCCCGCGCAGGACAACGCGGTCAACAGCTTGCCCGGCTCGCCTCGGCCCGTCGGTCTGTCTCTGTCTCCTGAGGCGCCACCCACGCCGCCCGCGCCCGGCGGACGCGCGCCGTCCTTCGGCGCGCCTGCCGATCCCGATGCATGGGCGTTCCGCGTCAGCGGGCGCATCTCGGGCTACGGACAAGTCGGTATCGGTCGCAAGCGCCTGGGTCAGCCGAGCAGAACCGTTCTGCACACTCCTCCGCTGATCTTTGGTCGCTCACCGTTTTACGCGGGTCCGGGCGGCACGCTGAACTTCCAATACGGGAGCCAGACCGTCACCGCGTTCGTCTCCCTGGAGGCTCAGGCCGCAGGTCAGCAGTGGACGGGCTACTACCGCAGCGAATACGGGCCGCGGCTCAGAACCGCGTACGTCGCCGTCAACCCAGCGCCAATAGGCGATTTGCGCCTGAGGTTCCAGGTTGGAGCGTTCCCCGCGAACTACGGCGCGCCGGGGCCATGGGGTTGGGGGATCTTCGGCCCGGTGCTGGCGGTACACGGCTATGGCGGCACGGGCACGGCCAACTACGATCTGTCTCCGAACACGCAGCTGACGTTCGAATATGGAGTGGCCGCGGTGCCGGAGGTGGATGAGGCGACCGCGCGCGGCACGTTTTCGGATTGGCCGGAGGCTGGGCTCTCTACGATCGTGAACCACGCGCACCTGGGGATCAGCTACCAAAATAAATACTTTGCCAAGCTGCACGTAGCGAGCGCGGAGGGTCGCAACGATCGCAAGTATCTCGACGACGTCGCGGGCACACCGCAAATCGAGCGCGGGGTCGACGGCCACATGGACGTCGCCGCGCTCGAGCTCAGGTGGATGGCGGACCCCTATGGTCAGCTCGGGATCACCCCGGGTTACTGGGACTTCAACCATGCCCTCTCCGTGCACAACGGGATCTGGTGGGGCTTGGACTGGACCGCCGGTGGTCGGGAGATGACCAGCAAGTTCCTTGGGCCGCAGAGCGGCGGCACCGGCAAGATCGCAGCGGTGAGCGCGGAGTACGACTTCAGCGTTTCGCGTATTCTCCTGCAACCGAAGCCGTTCGACGGCAATGGTCCGGACTTGCGGGTCGGGCTTGCGTTCTTGCCGTTCTGGACGCTTTCGACCGCGGATCCAGCCTACCGCCACGCGAGCGGCTACTACGTCGGGGCCTCGGTCGAGCACGTGCTGCTCTCGTGGCTCAGCACGGCGTACATGCTTTACGGTGAGAGTCGGGACGCCGCGCAGGTAGACGTTTTCGCGCACACAGCGCGCGAAAGGTGGACGGCCTACAGCGGCACGTTCGGTTTCATCCTGCACTCCGACTGGCAATCGCAAGATAGGATCGTGGCTGCATACAGCCGCTACTTCTACTCCAAGTTTACGGACAACAACCCGGCATTACCGCTCGATCGTGACGTGTTCACGCTCGGCGCCAGCGTGGCGTTCTAGGAGTCCATCATGGTGCTCGAGATTTCAGTTAGTCGAACCAAAAACCTGCTGCGGTGCCTGACGCTGTGCGCGCTCTTCGCGCCCGCGCCCGCCTTCGCGCAAGCCACGGACGCGGACAAAGACCAAGCGTCGTTGCCCCGGCTCGGGCTCGATCCCGCCGAGCCCGACGTGCGCAGCGCTCCGCCCGCGACTCCATTCGGACTCTCGCCGGCCACCTCGAACGAATACGTGCTCGATTTCCACGGCTACGTGCTGTTGCCGATGCGGCTCGGCATCGAGCGGCGCAAGGATCCCGCGCCCGGACAGAGCGGCACGGTCCTTCACACGCCGCCGCTCATTCCTCAAGATTTCCGCCGCTTCCAATACACCGGGGTCTCGCCTGAGCCATACCTCCAGCTCGATCTGACGTACGGCAACGCGCTGGTAGCCGGCACGGTGATCCTCGCCTCTACCGTCGCCACCGAAGCGGAAGCCTACTATGACCCCGTGCGTCAGCTCGGCGTGAACTCGGCGTTCGTCACGCTGGATCTCAGCAAGCAACTGGGCACGTCGTTCCAGGTCCGCGGCGGCGCCATCCAAAATAGGTACGGCTCGATGGGCGAGTTCGACGCAGGTCGCTACGCGACGCCCTTGATCGCGCGCATCAATAGCGTGGGCGAAACCGCGACCGCCGGCTTCAAGTTCGGCAGAACGACGCTCGTGCTCGAGGAGGGCATCGGCAGCCAGCTCGGCCGCATGCCGACCGGCATTCCATCGGCGGGTTGGAACGACTTCGGCAATCCCAACGCGGGCTCCAGCTATGTCGGCCACTTTCACGCCGGGCTCGCTCTGGCGAGAACGCTGCAGCTCGGCCTGCACTACGCGAACGCCTTCAGTCGCGACGATCAGAACCTCGGCGGCACGCTGCAAAAAGGCGGCATCAGCGTGGTCGGCGCGGACGCTCGCTTGACCGCGAATCAGTTCGGGCACTTGTACATCGGCGCGGCGCATACTCGGGCGACCAACGCGAACGTCGTGGGCGGCGTGATCCAGATCTTGAACGCGCGCGACGGTCAGGGCCTCACGAACGAATATTTCGGCCCGAACAGCGGCGGGAACGGCGGG
>DASXKQ010000102.1:0-39673 GCA_036496745.1 Polyangiaceae bacterium | reverse complement strand
CTGCCACCTCGACATGGCGAGCTGCTGTTTTCCGGCCGGGACGAGCTACTCCGTGCGCGCCTCACAGCAATGGCTGTTGACGAGCTCCGCCTCGGGCATCTTGAGCGACATCGGCGTCGATCCGGCGGACAGCGCGGGTCGCTGCGTGCACCGAGCGAGCTGCGATCCGCGCAAGAAGCTGCTGCACACGCGCGCTTTCGAGATTTGCGACACCAACGCCGCGTCGGTTCCGATGGGAAGCACGGCGCCGGATCCGGCTCGCTGCGGCTGTTCGCACGATTTCAAGGTCGGCCCGGTCGAGCCCAATCAGCCGGGCCTGCCGGCCCTGCTCAGCTCCGGATCGGAATGCATTTTCGAGAACCTCAACGCGCGCTTCGCGGTCTACCGCGGCCAGACCGATAGCGAGCGCGACACGTCATTCACATGGCAGGTTACGGGTGGTTTCGCGCCGCTCGCCTTGAGCCTGAACGCGCTGTCCGGCAACGTCGATCCGCGCGCGCTAGTGTACGTGCCGAAGTTGGACATGTTGGCGGTCACGGACGGCGCGGCGCTCGGGCTTGCGCTGTTCAGCCTCGACACACTGGGCGTCGAGAGCCCCTCGCCATTCTTCTAGCCCATGGCCGCGCCTGCTACGCCCGTGATGCAGCAGCATGCCGCGGCGAAGCGCGGCTACCCGGATGCGATCGTCTTTTTTCGGCTCGGTGATTTTTACGAGATGTTCGGCGACGACGCGCTGCTCGCGGCGCCCTTGCTCGAACTCACGCTGACCAGCCGAAATAAAGGCAAGCCAGGAGAGATTCCGATGGCCGGCGTGCCGTACCACGCGGCGACGTCGTACATCGCTCGTCTGCTCGAGCTCGGCCACAAGGTCGCGATCTGCGAGCAGATGGCGGATCCCTCGAAAACCAAAGGCATCGTTCCGCGCCAGGTCGTGCGTGTGATCACGCCCGGGCTCGTGACGGAGCGCGAATACCTGGACGCGGCATCGAACAATTTTTTGGCTGCGGCTGAGCTCAGCGGGGCGCAAGTCGGCTTCGCCTTGCTGGACTTTTCCACGGGTGAACTCAGGGCCGCGGAGCTCACGGACGCGCCGATGCTGCTCGCTGAGCTCACCCGCTCGCGCCCGCGTGAGCTGCTCCTGGGCGCGGAGCCCGGCGCCGCGATCCTGGCTGCCGCGCGCGCCCTGGGCCGCACCGTCGTTCGCGAAGATGCCGCGCTCGAGACCGCGGCGGAAGACGAAGCGCTCGGGACGCTGGCGCGCGACGCCCAGGCTCTCTCACCGCCGGCACGGCGCGCCGTCGCGCGGGTGCTGCGCTTTGCGCGTGCTTGCAATCCAGGCGCGGAGCTGCCCGCACGCCGGATTGGGCGCTGGCAGCCGAGCTCCTTGCTCGCGATCGATCGCGTAGCCCAGGGGCATCTGGAGCTGGTCGAGTCCGTTTCGGGGAACCGCGCGGCCACCTTGCTCGGTGTCATCGACGCCACCGAAACGGCGATGGGCGCGCGCTTGCTCAAGCGCCGTTTGCTCGCGCCGCTGACGGACGTCACGCGCATCCGTCGCCGCCTCGACCTGGTCGAAGCATTCTTGGTGCATCCCCGCCTGCGCGAGCCGCTGAGACAATCGCTGGCTGCCGTGGGTGACGTCGAGCGCTTGTCGGTGCGCGCTGCGCTCGGCGAAGCGACGCCACGCGATCTCGGCGCGCTGCGCGATGGCTTGATCGCGGCGCACGGCGCGCTGACCCTGCTCGAAGCAGTTTCGGACCCGAGCTTGCGCGAGACGCTCGGCCTCGGCGCCGCGGTCGACACGGTCGACGACCTGCGCGAGGTCCTGGTCGCCGCGCTGGTCGAGCGCCCGCCCGTTCAGCCCAAGGACGGCGAGATATTTCGAGCTGGCTTCGATCAGGAACTCGCCGAGCTCGCCGAGCTGCGACGTTCCGGTGGCGAGAAGATGGTCGAGCTGGAGGCGCGCCTACGCAAAGAGACCGCTATCCCAACGCTCAAGATCCGCTACACGCGCGTGTTCGGCTGGTACATCGAGGTGAGCCGCGGCCAAGCCAGCCGAGTTCCAGCGGAATATCGGCGCAAGCAAACCGTCGCGACCGGTGAACGTTACACGACGCCCGAACTCGACGAACTCGCTGATCGGATCACGCACGCCGAAGAGCTACACCGCGAACGGGAGCTCGGACTGCTCGCGAAATTACTCGAGACCGCGGCGCGCAGCAGCGATCGTTTGCAGACGTTGGCCGCCAGGCTGGCGCGCTGGGACGTGGCGGCGGCGCTCGCCGAAGTCGCCCACCGCTACGACTACTGCCGGCCCAGCGTGGATGATTCCGACGTGCTCTTGCTGCGGGACGGCCGTCACCCCGTGGTCGAGCGGCTCGCCGCGCGCGGACGCTTCGTGCCGAACGACGTGAGCCTCGATCTCGAGGCCGAGCGCTTGTGGCTCATCACGGGGCCGAACATGGCGGGCAAGAGCACCCTGCTGCGACAGACGGCGCTTTCGGTGATCTTGGCGCAAATGGGCAGCTTCGTGCCAGCGCGTTCGGCGCGCGTCGGTGTCGTCGATCGCGTGCTCTCGCGCGTGGGCGCGAGCGACAACCTCAGCGCGGGTGAGAGCACGTTCATGGTCGAGATGCGGGAGACCGCCGAGATCCTGCGCTCGGCGACGCGGCGCTCACTGTTGATCGTGGACGAGATTGGCCGCGGTACGAGCACGTTCGACGGCCTGTCGATCGCTTGGGCAGTCGCCGAGTACATCGACGAGGCCTTGGGCTGTCGCGCGCTATTTGCCACGCACTACCACGAGCTCACGGCCCTCGGCGACAGTGGTCGCCACGTAGCCAACTACAGCGTGAGCGCACGTGAGCTCGAGGGTGACATCGTTTTCCTGCATCGCTTGGTGCCCGGGGCAGCGAGTCGCAGCTACGGGGTCGCCGTGGCCAAGCTCGCGGGCTTACCGGAAGTGGTGCTGGCCCGTGCCAAGGCGCTCTTGCTCTCGCTCGAAGGCGAAGCAGGCGAGCCCATGGCCGCCATGAAGATTGCGCATGCGGCTGACGATCAGCTGAACCTGTTTGGCGCGCGCTCGACCGACCACAAGCTCCACAGCGAAGTGATCGAGCTCCTACGCGCGCTCGAGATCGATCGCTTGACCGGGCTCGATGCGCTGCAGTTGTTGGCTCGCCTAAAGACCAAGATATGACGCCTAGCGCGCACGCGGGATTGTCGATCCGCGCAAATCTCGGTCGGCGACGACCGCGAAGCTGGCGTCACTACACAGGTTCTGGAGTGAGGGCGCGCGCGACGCTGGCGCTTCACGGCACATTCGAAAATTCCCGCGGATTTGCTAGGCTTTGACCATCCACATGCTGTTGATAGTGATGGGCGTAACCGGCAGCGGCAAGACCACCGTGGGCCGCATGCTGGCGACGCGACTCGGGTTGCCGTTCTACGACGCGGACGACTATCATTCACCGGCCAGCCGCGCGAAAATGGCGCGCGGCGAGCAGCTGCACGACGCGGATCGCGAGCCGTGGCTCGCACGCCTGGCCGGGCTGGCCGCGGGTTGGCAAAAAGAGGGCGGGGCGGTGCTGGCCTGCTCGGCGTTGAAGCGAGCCTACCGCACGCGGCTCGTGGCCCAGGTTTCCGAGCATCGCTTCGTGTATTTGGCGCTGACGCCCGAGCTTGCGGGCGCGCGACTCGAGGCGCGCCGCGGTCATCATGATTTCGTCGCCGACTACGCGCAGATCCTGGCCGGTCAGTTCTGCGATCTGGAGGCGCCGCAAGACGCGCTGCGTTTGCCGGCGGAGCTCACGACCACCGAGCTAGTCGAACGCGCGGCGCGCTTGCTCGGTCGTGAAGGGTACGACGGGCGCACGCGCCTCTACCTGGCCGAGGGCTCGGCCACGACGGTGATCAGCGATCAACGGTCGGACGAGCTCGTGCGGCAGCTGCTCACGCAGTTTGCAGCGCCGAAGCGCGTGCTTTTGATTCCGCCTGACTACACGCGCTACCACTCGGGCGCGGGTCTGCTCACGGTCTCGCTCTACCGTCAACTGAGCGCGCAGGGTGTCGAGGTCGCCATTCTGCCGGCGCTCGGCACGCACGTTCCGCTGACCGACGAAGAACGCGAGCACATGTTTCCCGGCGTTCCCAAGGTCGTTTTTCGAGACCACGACTTTCAGCACGACTTGTCGCTGCTCGGTGAGGTGCCGGGGTCGTTCGTGAGTGAAGTGAGCGGGGGTGCGCTGTCGTATCCGATTCGTTGCGAGGTCAATCGGCTGCTCACCGAGGGTTGGGATCGCATCATTTCAGTCGGGCAGCTGGTGCCGCACGAGGTGATCGGCATCGCCAATCATTCGAAGAACGTGTTCGTCGGAGTCGGCGGCAAGGACGTGATCGATCGCACGCATTTTCTCGGCGCGGTATGCAACATGGAAGGCATCATGGGGCGCGCGCGCACGCCCGTGCGAGACATCTTCGACTACATGTCGGGCGCTTTCGGGAGCAAATTGCCGATCACGTATCTTCTCACGGTACGGGCGAAGGAAGGCGGGGAGCTCGTCACGCGCGGCATCTACGCAGGCGACGACATCGGCTGCTTTCTGGAAGGAGCGCGCCTGGCCCGCGAGGTCAACCTCGACCTCTTGCAGAAGCCCTTGAAGAAGGTCGTGGTGTACCTCGATCCGAGCGAGTTCAAGTCGACTTGGCTCGGGAACAAGGCCATTTATCGAACCCGCCTGGCGCTGGCGGACGATGCCGAACTCGTGATTCTCGCGCCGGGCGTGCGCATGTTCGGCGAGGATGCCGGCATCGATCGTTTGGTCCGTCGCCACGGCTACCACGGCACACCGCGCACGCTGGCCGCGGTCGAGGCGGACCCGGAGCTCGCGGCGTCGCTATCGGCGGCTGCCCACTTGATCCATGGTTCGTCCGAAGGTCGTTTCCGGATCCGCTACGCCACGGGCGGGCTTAGCCGTGAAGAGATCGAAGGCGCCGGCTTCGAGTACATGGACCCGGCAGGCGCACTGCAGCGCTACGATCCGAGTCGACTCGTCGACGGACCGAATCGCCTGCCGGACGGGGAAGAGATCTTTTTCATCTCGAATCCGGCGTTGGGTTTGTGGGCCCTACGAAGCCAGTTCGAACCGGACGAACCCGCGCGCGGACTGCGCGGCGCGGCTTGAAGCGCGTTCGTGCCGTAGAGCAATGAGCCATTCCGGGCGCCGCGTCTTCCAGGACCGTGCGGCTCGAGTTTAGCGGCGTGGTGGTCTTGGTTCGGGTGGCTTGGCGGTCGCGCCGTCTTCAGGCCAAGCGTGTCGGGGATAGCGGCGCATGAGCTCGCGGCGAATCGACGGGTAGTGGCGCTGCCAGAAACCTGCCAAGTCGCTCGTGACTTGCACGGCGCGCTGGTTCGGCGCCAAGAGATGCAGGGTGAGGGGTGTGCGCCCACGGCAGAGCTTCGGGCCGTCCCGCATGCCGAAAAAATCCTGCAACCGCGATTCGACCCAGGGAGGCTTGTCGCGCTCGTAGTGCACGTCGACGGAGCGGCCGCCTGGTAAGCGCAATCGCTCCGGGACTTCGCGTTCGAGCAGTGCGAGCTCGTTGCCGGAGAGTGAACCGAGTAGTGCCTGAGTCGGATCGAGCTCGCGTAGCTCCGCGAAGCTGGTGGCGCCCTGGCAGGCCGCCGCGAGCGCTTGCTCGAGCGCGCCCGAGTCCGCGCCCTTTAGTCCTGTCTCGGGCAGCTCGCGCTCGAGCAACGCGAGTCGCGCGTGCAGAGTGGCCAATCTTTCGTTCTTGGCGAAGTCGAACAGACCGGCGTTGCTCGCTTTGGTGAGCAATAGCGCGCTGGCGGCCTCCGAGGGCGGCGCCTTGCTGCGCGTCTCTTCGAGCACGACGGAGCCGAACGCCAACCGTTCGATACGTTCGACGCGTGCGGCTTCGTCGTTCCACTCGAGCTCGTCCGTGACCGCGACACGCTCCGCGCAGGATTCGAGCAGCCAGTCCGGCTCCACGGCACTACACAGCCGCACCCGCGCTCCCCCCTGCCGCGTGCCGAGCCGCTCTTCGACGTCGATCGCGAGCACGAACTCGGCTTCTGTCACGACACTTTGCTCGCTGAGTTCTGCGGCTCCGCCCGTTGCCAGCGTGAGCTCGCGGCTGGCGCGGCGTTTGCGGCGCGCAAGGCGATCGGAGAAGCCCGTCAAGAGCGCGCGCTGCAAGGCGATGTCGACCGCGTCGAGCGAGCCCGGGCTCTCGGCGCTGCTCCGCACGAGGCGCGCGAGCTGTGAATGCGAGCGCCGGACTGCGTCGACCGCGCGCGCGTCGAGGCCGAAATTGCGCAGGCGATGATTCTCGAAACGCGCGTCTTCCGCCTCGTGGTAGCGCTCGACGCGTTCGAGCACGTCGCTCGGTCCGCTGAACCCGAAACCCGGTTTGCGGCGTTCGCCAAAGGAAGTGCGCTCGGCGAGCACGATCTCGCGCTCGCTGAGCAGCGCGGCGCACAGCGCCGCTTCCTTGCCGACGCCTCGCCGCTCACCTTCGACCAGCATGCGCGCGAGCCGCGGGGGCAGCGGAAAGTCGAGCATGCGTCGGCCGATTTCGCTCAGCTTGCCGCCCTGCACGGCGCCTAGCAGAACGAGCAGTTCGGCCGCGCTCGTCACGCTCGCCGCCGGGGGCGCGCTCAAGAAATCGATTGCTTCCGGGCGCTCGATGCCGGCGCCGTGCAGCTGCAAGAACGCTTCAGCCAGATCGCTGCGCGCGAGCTCGGGTAGGTCATGTTCGGCGCGACTCTCGAAGTCGCCTTTCGTGTAAAGGCGCAAGACACGGCCCGCTCGAGTGCGCCCGGCGCGACCGGCGCGCTGTGTCGCCGAGGCGCGGCTGATCGGCTCGAGCGACAGCCTGGGCAAGCCGCTCCAGGGCGAGTGGCCCGCCACGCGCGCGAGCCCAGAGTCGACGACCGTCGTCACGCCGTCCACCGTCACGGATGACTCGGCCACGTTGGTCGAGAGCACGACCTTCCGTCTGCCGGCCGGCTCTATGGCGCGCGCCTGCTCGGCGATCGGCAAGTCGCCGTGCAATGGCAGTACGAGCAACCCGTGTTCGGCTGCGAGCGGTTCGAGCGCGGTTTGTGCTCGCTTGATTTCTCCTGCGCCGGGTAGGAAGACGAGTACATCGCCGTCCGGATCTTGCGTCAGGGCGCTGCGCACCGCGCTGACGACTTGCTTTTCCAGCGGTCGGTCGTCGGCCTTGCTCAAGAATTCGACGTTCACGGGGAACAGTCGGCCCTCGCTGCGCACTCGCGGGCAATCGTCGAGGAAACGCGCCACGGGCTCCGCGTCGAGCGTCGCGCTCATCACGATCAGCTTGAGGTCCTTGCGCTTCTTGCTGAGGTCGTTCAAGAGCACGAGCAGCAGATCGGTCGTCACGTGTCGCTCGTGAAATTCGTCGAGGACCACCGCTCCGACTCGTGCCAGCTCGGGATCACTCAAGAGCCGGCGCAGGACGATGCCCTCGGTCGCGTAGCGGACGCGGGTGTGAGGCCCGGCCACCTCTTCGAAGCGCACGCAGTACCCCACGCGCTCACCGAGCTTGCTCGCACGCTCGCTGGCCACACGGTGGGCCGCCATGCGCGCCGCCAGCCGCCGTGGCTCCGAAACCAGCACTTCTCGCTCTCCGCCGAGCCACTCGCAAACGGCCCAGGGTACGCGCGTCGTCTTCCCGGCGCCGGGTGGGGCTTCGAGCACGACCGCGCGCGCCGACTCGAGCGCGCGGTGGAGCTCGGGCAGTACGCTGTCTATGGGCAGGGCGAGCACGCGCCCGTGCCTATCACGGGACGCTCAACGTTGGATACGCGCCGAGCCACCCTTGGCGAGCGCACGCACTTGCTCGACGGTCGCCATGCTCGTATCGCCTGGAAAGGTGGTGAGCAGCGCGCCGTGCGCCCAGCCGAGCTTGACGGCCTCGGCGGGACTCTCGCCGGCGAGCAAGCCATAGAAGAAACCGCCCGCAAAACCGTCGCCGCCGCCCACGCGGTCGACCACGTCGAGTTCACAGGTGGGCGCGGAGTAGGCTTCGCCGTTGACCCAGGCTACCGCGCTCCAGCTGTGCCGGTTCGTGGAGTGAACCTCGCGCAGCGTGGTCGCGACCGCCTTCACGTTGGCGTGTTTTTTCACGACGCGCTCGATCATGGCGATGAAGGCGCTCGGGTCGAGCTTGGATTGTGAGGAGACGTCTTGGCCCGGCATGCCGAGACCTTTTTGCAGGTCTTCCTCGTTGCCGACGAGCACGTCGGTCTGCTCCACGATGCGCGCGATCACTTCGACCGCCTTCTGCTGGCCGCCCCAGATATTCCAGAGCTTTTCGCGGAAGTTGAGATCGAAGCTGGTGACGGCGCCGGCTTTCTTGGCGGCCTTCATGCCTTCGATGATCAGCTCACCGGTCGTTTCGGACAGCGCGGCGAAGATGCCGCCGCTGTGAAACCAGCGCACCCCGCCGGCGAAGATCGCGCTCCAGTCGAAGTCACCCGGTTTGAGCTGCGCGGCGGCCTCGTTCGCTCGATTGTAAAATACGACCGGCGCGCGAATGCCGTGGCCGCGGTCACTGTAGACGGCGGCCATGTTCGGGCCGTTCACGCCGTTGTGCGCGAAGCGCTTGTAGTACGGCGTCACGCCCATCGCTCGCACGCGCTCGGCGATCAAATCTCCGATCGGGTAGTCGACCATCGCGCTGGCAACGGCCGCTTTGAGCCGGAAGCAGTCCGAGATGTTCGCCGCTACGTTGAATTCGCCGCCGCTCACGTGGATCTGGCACTCGCTCGCCTTGCGAAACGGAATGATGCCGGGATCGATGCGATGCACGATCGCGCCGAGGGAAATCAGATCGATGGCGCCGGCGGCAGGAATATTGAGAGCATTGGCCATATTGTTTCGCTCAAATCTACGCTCCGCCCCCGTCTCGATCAATCGCGCTTCGCTGACGCGCGGCATTCGACATTGAGCGCTCGGATCACCCGCGCGCGCCGACCGCGAATCGAGCCAGAAAGCCGCAAAAGATGCGCTTCGAAAATCGAGCTAACGGCGAATTAAATGCGCCGAGCTATGCTGCCGCTGTCCCCGCCATGTCTCGCCGCGCCGCTCTCTTCGACTTGGACCGCACGCTCGTGCGCATCGACACCGCGCGCCTGTACACGCGCTTCCGTCGCGACCGCGGCGAGGCGTCCCTGCGCGACGCGTTGCAGGTTGCGTGGTGGGCGCTGCAATATACCTTGGGGGTGATTGATGCGCCGCGCGTGGCGTTGGCGGCGCTCGCGAGCTTTGCCGGCAAAGAGGAGCAATGGCTGCTCAAAAGCTGCGAAGAGTGGTTCCCGCAATACGTGCTGCCCGAGATCCAGGCGCGCGGCCGTGAAATCGTGAAGGGTTATCGCGAGGCCGGCGACCTGGTCGCGATCGTCACGGCCGCAACGGTGTACGCGGCCCGGCCGGTCGCGCGGGAGATCGGCATCGAGCACATCGTTTGCTCCGAGCTCGAGCTCGATCAGCAGCGCCGCTTCACTGGCCGCGTCGTGGAGCCGCTTTGCTACGGCCAGGGCAAGGTCACGCTCGCGGAGCGCCTGCTCGCGCGCGAGGGTATCGATTTTCAGAACGTCACGTTCTACAGCGACAGCATCACGGATCTGCCGCTGCTGTCGCGCGTGAGCGTGCCGATCGCCGTCAACCCCGATCGGCGCCTCGCGCGCACGGCCAAGAACAAGGGCTGGAAAATCGAGCTTTGGTGAGGCTCCGATTGGGTGCGCTGGGCTAGCCTTTGACGCGAATGGCCCAGAGTAGCTTGGCCATGCTGCGCAGCACGTTCGGCACGCGTTTCATCAAATTGATCGACGGCGGCCGCTTTTCCATGACGCGCGTCGGGATCTCCACCACGTTGAGATCCTTGCGATACGCGCGGATCACCATTTCGCTGGCGAACACGTCTTTCTCAACGACGCACGTCATGACGACGGGTAGCAGCAGATCGCGCTTGAAGCCCTTGAGCCCGTGCGTGTCGGTGCCGCGAAAGCCCAGTAGGAGGCGAAGCATGCCGGTATACACGAGGCTCGCCGCGTGACGGAACAGCGGCCGCTCGTCTTGGGCTCCGCCGATCAACTTCGAGCCGACGACCATGTCGGCCTGCCCGCTGCGTAAGAGCGCCACGGCGCGCTGATGAAAATCCGTGTCGCATAGGTCGATCTCGTCGCACAGCACCAGTGAGCCGCGCGCTTGCTGAATGCCGAGTCGGAGCGCTTTGCCGTAGTTGGGCTCGCCCGCCGAGAGCATGCGCACTTCGGCGTATTTCTCGCCGAGTTCGAGGGCAACGGCCACGGTGCGATCGCGCGAGCCATTTTCGGCCAAGACGATTTCGTAGTGCCAACCGAGCGGGCTGAGGCGCTCACGCAAGTCGACGACCGCGGCGTGTAGGATCGCCTCCTCGTTGTAGATCGGGATGACGATCGAAATCTCGGGATCGGCCTTCGCTGCGGCGCTGTCCATCTTGAAGCGCGCGGAAGCTAACACTAGTCGGACGCTCGATCACCCCTCAGATCAGCTCAATGTGCGGCGTTCCAGTTGGCCCCGTGCCCGACGTCCACCGTCAGCGGTACGGCCAGCGAAAATACCCCTTCCATCGCGGCTTTGATCTTGGCCTCAGCCTCGGGCACCTCCGCTTCGGGCACCTCGAAAACCAGCTCGTCGTGCACGCTCAGAATCATGCGCGCGCCAGGCGTGGGAGGCTTCTCGAGCGCCAGCATGGCGAGCTTGAGAATATCTGCGGCGGTGCCTTGAATCGGCATGTTCATGGCGATGCGTTCGGCGGCGAGCCGTTCGGCGCGGTTGGCGCTGCGAATAGTGGGCAGGAGTCGGCGGCGACCGAGCGCGCTCTGTACGGACTCGCCGGCGCGCGCCTTCTCGAGTGTCTCGTTCATGAAGCGTCGCACGCCCTCGTAGCGGCGAAAGTACGCGGCGATGAAGCTCGACGCTTCCATGCGCGGGATGCCCAGGGATTTAGCGAGCCCACTCTCCCCCTGACCGTAGATGACGCCGAAGTTCACGGCCTTGGAGCGTGTGCGATGGTCGCGGGTCACGCTCGCCTCATCGAGCTCGAAGATCTCCATTGCCGTGCGCGTGTGAATGTCTTGACCCGTGCGGAACGCTTCCAAGAGCACCGGGTCTTGCGACAAGTGCGCCAGCACGCGCAGTTCTATTTGCGAATAGTCCGCGCTGACCAGCACGTGTCCGGGCGGAGCGATGAAAGCGGCGCGAATTTTGCGGCCGAGCTCGCTGCGGATCGGGATATTTTGCAGGTTGGGATCGATCGAAGACAGCCGCCCGGTGGCCGCCACGGCTTGCTCCCAAGAAGTGTGAATTCGCCCGGTTTTTGGGTTGAGCAGCGCCGGCAGCGCGTCGATGTAGGTGCCCTTCAACTTGCTGATCTGGCGGATCTCCAGGATGACGCGCGGCAGTTCGTGCGCGTCTGCCAGCGCTTCGAGCGTCTCGGCGTCCGTCGAGCGAGAGGTCTTGGTGCGCCTGAGCGGCTTGAGCCCGATTTCGTCGAACAACAGCGTTTCCAGCTGACGCGGCGAGTTGACGTTGAACGGACGACCCGCGATGCGGTGTGCTTCTTGCTCGAGGCGCTGGATTTCGCGTTCACACTCGCGCCCAAGCACGGCCAGGTGGGCCGTGTCGACGAGCACGCCGACAGATTCCATCTTGGCCAGCACGCGCGCGAGCGGTAGCTCGAGATCACGAAACAACTTGTCGAGCCCGGCGTCCGCCAAGAGCGGCTCGAGTCGCTCGCCGAGCTCGAGCGCAAACGCGGCGCTCGAGCCGACGAACGGCGCGGCCTGCTCGATCAATACTTCGTCGAAGTCGAGCTTGCCCCGCTTCTGTTTGACGAGTTCTGCATAGCTCGTCGCGACCACGCCGAGCTCGCGCTGCAGCAGCGGCTCGCGCTCGTTGCGAGCCTCGGGATCCAGCAAATAGGCTGCCAGAGTCGCGTCGAAGGCGCCGCCTTCCAAGGCAAAGCCTTGTGCGCCGAGCACCACCTCGCAGCGCTTCAGATCGAGCGCGAACTTACTGAGCGTTGGATCCGACAGCAACGGACCAAGCGCGTTCTTCACTTGCTCCAGAGGGAGCTGCTTCGGGGCTCCCATATAGCGATGTCCCAGCGGTAGATACACGGCCGTGCCACGCTCGACGGCGAGCGCGACTCCGACCAGCCCGCCGCGCAACGACGAGCCGTCGCTGGTTTCGACGGCGAGCCCGATGCGCCCGACGCGGCGTGCTTCGTTCGCGAGTTCCGCGAGCTCGGCGGCGTCGTTGAGCACACGCACTTGGGGAGCGGCGATGGGCCCGAACGCGGGGCGACCCGCCGGCTCGGGAGTACCCGCGCTGCTGGGTGCAGCCTGATCGGGATCGTTCGCAAGAGCTTGCAGCTGGCGCTGAAAGCCGAGCTCGGCGTACAGCTTGCGGAGCTCGGGAACGTTCCGTCCGCCGTAGCGCAGATGCTCGGCGTCGAGTGTGATCGGACAATCGTCCTTCAGGGTGACCAGGCGTTGGCTCAAAAAGGCCTGCTCTCGATGTTCGGCAAGCTTGTCGCGCAGCCCCTTCTTCTTGATCTGTTCGAGGTCGCGGTAGATGCCCTCGAGCGAGCCATGCGCGCCCAGCAGCTCTTGCGCGGTCTTGGGCCCGACGCCCGGTACGCCCGGAATGTTGTCAGAGCTGTCGCCCATCAGCGCGAGCAGATCGCGCAGCTGGTCGACACGCACGCCGAAGCGTTCCTCGACCTCGGCCGGCCCGAATACCCGGTCGCGCATGGTGTCCCACTGGATGACGCGCTCACTCACGAGCTGCATCAAGTCCTTATCGGCAGCCACGACCACCACGCGCAACTCGCGCTCTGTCGCCGCCTTGACGGCGCTTGCAATCAAGTCGTCTGCTTCCACGCCATCTTGCTTGAAGATCGGAATGTTGAACGCGCGCACGAGCTGCTCGCAGCGGGCCATCTGCTGCCTCAGATCCATCGGCGCGGGCGGGCGGTTCGCCTTGTAAGCGTCGTAGATTTCTTTCCTGAAAGTTTGACGGCCCGAGTCCATCGCGATCGAGAACAGCGCGGGCTTGCATTGGCGCACCAGGCGCTCGAGCATGTTGACGGTGCCGTGAACCGCGTGCGTCGGTTCCCCCGACGGGCTCGTGAGTGGTGCGATCGCGTGGTACGCGCGCAGCACGTAGCTGCTCAGATCGACGATATACAAGACATCGACGGAGCCCGCGCTGAACAGGGCAGTCATGCTTCGCGTCTTAGTCGCGCCTCGCTGCGTCGGGTGGTTTTTTCAGTGTGACGAAAGCGACAGCAAGCCTCGAGTATCCAGTTGAGTGGACTGCGACTCGGCCAAATGGCCAGGACAACGTGAAAGCGAGCCCCTCGGCTCGGAGGCCTGGCGCCTATCGGCGAATACCGCTACTCTCTGCGACTAGGTGGCAGAATCCGATCTCGCTGTCCCGCAAATGCTCGTTGCGGGGAAATACCGGCTTACCCGTTTGTTGGGTCGTGGCGGGATGGGTGCCGTTTGGGAGGGTACGCACACCACGCTCGGCACGCGCGTCGCGGTGAAGTTCATCGACGCCGAGTACGCCGAGAGCCCAGAGGCAGTGAGCCGCTTCGAGAACGAGGCGCGAGCAGCGGCGAAGCTGCGTAGCAAGCACGTCGTCGAGGTTTACGACCACGGCGTTACCGACGATCACCGGCCGTTCATCGTGATGGAGTTCTTGCAGGGTGAGCCGCTCGACAAGCGGCTCGATCGAGTGGGGCGAATGCCGCCCAAGGAAACAGCGCAGATCATGCTGCAGGTGTGCCGCGCTCTGACCAAGGCGCACGCAGCGGGGATCGTGCATCGCGATCTCAAGCCGGAAAACGTGTTCTTGGTGTGGGACGACGAAGACGGCGCCGACATCGCCAAGGTCGTGGATTTCGGCATCGCCAAATTCACCGATTCATCGATGGGCGCGTCGTCTTCGACGCGAACGGGCTCGGTTCTGGGCACGCCTTACTACATGAGTCCGGAGCAGGCGCGCGGTCTGCGTTCCGTCGACTATCGTTCGGATCTGTGGTCCGCGGCGGTGATTGCATACCGCTGCATCGTGGGCGCTCTCCCGTTCGAAGGGGAAGCCGTCGGTGACCTGTTGGTCAAGCTCTGCACCTCGCCGATCCCGGTGCCTTCGCAGATCGCGCCGGATGTTCCACCCGGCTTCGACGCCTGGCTCGTGCGTGCGCTCAATCGCGATCCGCAAGGCCGCTTCAACAACGCTGTCGAGCTTGCGGAATCCCTAGCGGCCGTTTGCGGCCTGGCCGTGCGGGGCGCGTACATGTCCACCGACATGCCCATGTATTCGTCCGGCTCGGGTACTGGCCCGCACCCGGTCGCCTCGGGGTCCAATCCGCCGCGCATGTCGACGCCGGGGCCGGAGCGGGCGAGCGTCGTGACGCTCAATATGCCGTCGGCCACGGGCGCGCCGACGACTCAAACGCCCAATCCGTCGGCCGGCACGAGCAAAAGCGCGATCGTCGCGTCCGCACTTGCCGCGGTGGTCGTCCTCAGCATCGGCGGCGCGATCGTCCTCAAGAAGGTAGCGAGCAAGCCCGACGAGACGCCGGCCGTCGCACTGCCGAGCGCTGCGCCGGTCGCGGTCGTGGCCAAGCCCGTTGCGCCGCCGCCTGGGAATCCAATCCCGACCACGGCTGAAGCGCCGGCTGTCGCTTCAACGCCCGCGACGCCAATGCACGCTGCGGTGGCGCCCCTTGCGCTTCCGGCTCGGCATGGCGTCGCGCGCCCCGCGGCGAAGCCCTCCGAAAAGCCCGCGGCGCCCAAAAAAGAAGACATCGGCTTCTGAGAGACTCGGCAGCGCGCTCGCTCCGAACCCTCTATAGCTAACTCCTGGGAATGACACAGGTTTACTGTATCCTACATCATCGTGCAATGTATTACATTTCGATGACAATCTGATTTTCCGCCGATGTTACTCGGTGGGACGAAGCAATGCAGATCCTCTTGCTCGTCCTCTACTGCGCTACCCTCCTCATTCTCTGCACATACGGCGCGCATCGCGCTTCGCTCGTTTATCAGTGCTGGCGACACGGTCGCCGCCTCGAGCGCGCGCAGCGAGCTCCAGAGCTCGCGGACGCGGAGCTGCCGCGCGTCACCGTTCAATTGCCGATCTACAACGAAGCAACGGTCGTCAATCGACTTCTCGAAGCTGCCGGCACGCTCGACTACCCGCGCGATCGTCTCGAGCTGCAGGTGCTCGACGACTCCACGGACGAGACCGAGCACATTGCGCGCCATGCGGTGGACCGCCTGCGCGCCCGCGGGATCGACGCGGTATACGTCCGGCGCAGTGATCGCCACGGCTACAAAGCGGGCGCTCTCGATTTTGGGCTCAAGCGCGCCAAGGGCGAGCTGATCGCCGTCTTCGACGCGGACTTCATTCCTCAGCCGCGTTTCTTGCGCGACATCGTGGGGCACTTCCAGGATTCACGCATTGGTATGGTGCAAACACGCTGGGGACATCTGAACCGCGATCACAGCTTGTTCACGAGCATCCAAGCGCTGATGCTCGACGGTCACCACATGGTCGAAAACCGCGCCCGTTTCGGTGCGGGCTGCATGTTCAACTTTTCGGGCACGGGCGGCATCTGGCGACGGCAGGCGATCGTCGATGCTGGTGGTTGGGAACACGACACGCTGACGGAAGATCTGGATTTGTCGTACCGCGCTCAGCTCGCGGGTTGGCGCTTCGTCTACCGCGGCGACGTGATCACGCCGGCGGAGTTGCCCGAGGACATGTCCGCGTTTCGCGCCCAGCAACACCGTTGGGCCAAGGGCACCGTGCAGACCGCGCGCAAGTTGCTCGTGCGCGTGCTGAAATCGGAGCTCACGCTCGGTCAGCGTGTCGAGGCGTGCTTCCACATGCTGCCGCATTTCGCGTATCCGATGACCGTGCTCTTGAGCTTGCTGCTCTTGCCCGCGTTGGTGATGATGCCGGCGAGCGACGTGCGCACGCTGCTCCTGATCGATTTGCCGCTCTGTATCGGCGCGACCGGTTCGCTCGCGACGTTCTACGCGACCGCGGAGTCCGCTCAAGGCCGCTCGGCGTGGGGTGCCATCAAGCGGCTACCCGCGCTGATCGCGCTGGGTGCGGGCCTCGCGCCGCACCTGACCTCGGCTGTGTTCGACGGCCTGCGCTCGATGGCGGGTGAGTTCGTGAGGACGCCCAAGCGCGGCGAGCAGCTCGGGCGCTATCGCCAAGGCGCCAAGCTTCCGTTCGCCGAGATGGCCCTGGCAGCTATCTGCGCAGCCAGTGTGGCGGCTTCGATCCAGACCGGGCACTATTTTGCGACGCCCTTCGCGGCGCTGTTCATGGCTGGCTACGCTTACGTGGCGACCTTGGTTTTGCAGGAGCAATTCGGCCGAGTGGAGCAGGCCCGGGCGAGTGTCCCGCCCGACGCGTCGGCCGAGATTCCGCCGTTCGTGCGTGCCGCCTGACCTTCCGTATGGACTTCTCGAAGTGCGAAGGTAGTATGGCGTAAGCCGTGGCTCGCCCGTCGAGCTCGCGCTCCGCTTGATGACCAAGGCCGAAATCGTTCAAGCCGTGTACACCCGCCTGGGTGGCTTCTCGAAAAAGGAGTCTGCTGACCTGGTGGATCTCGTGTTCGAGACCATGAAAGAGACGCTCGGGCGCGGGGAGAAGATCAAGATCTCGGGGTTTGGGAATTTCGTGTTGCGTGACAAGCGCCAGCGCCAAGGTCGAAATCCGCAAACCGGCGAGCCGATCACGATCACCGAACGCCGGGTGCTCAACTTCAAGGCGAGCCAGTTGCTCAAGCAAGAGCTGAACGAAGACAAGGCCGGCGCGAGCCCGGCCGAGGATCAAGCCAAGGACTAGGCCGTGAGCATCGACGACGCACTGCCCGTCAAACTTTATTACCGCATCGGCGAGGTGTCGCAGATCGTCGGTGTGGAACCGCACGTTCTACGCTACTGGGAGAGCGAGTTTCGTTCTATCCGGCCGCAGAAGTCGCGCAAGGGGCAGCGTATTTATTCGCGTCGGGACGTCGACAAGCTGATCAAGGTCAAGGATCTGCTGTACACGCATGGTTTCACCATTGCCGGGGCGCGCAAGCGCTTGCGTGAGGGCGGCGCCGAGCCAGAGACCGAGCAAGCTGTCAAGGCCCCGGCGCCGGCACCTGCAACGACTCTTCGCAGCACCTTGCTTGAAATTCGCGGTGAGTTACTGGCGATGCTCCACGAGCTCGAACCGCACAGCGCGAGCTCCGAGGCGGCCAGCGCAAGCTGAGCGTCGGGTATCACAACACCGCAGGCAAGCATGCGTGGTCGGTGCGACGCAGGGCACCACAGGCGGGTCAGAATATTACCGAGCGCGGCTTGACTCCTGGTCGCCGCGCGCTCAGATGCGAAGCAAGAGTTTCGTTTTTCCGCTGAGGAGCGCCCCCAATGGCAGAAGGTCTGAATCGCGTCATGTTGCTCGGAAATCTCGGGGCCGATCCGGAGCTCAAGATGACGAGCGGCGGGCAAGCGGTATTGAAGTTGCGCCTAGCGACGTCCGAAACGTATCTCGACCGTAACAAAGTGCGCCAGGAGCGCACCGAGTGGCACAACGTGGTGGTCTGGGGCAAGCGAGCAGAGGCGCTCGGCAAGTTTCTCACCAAAGGCTCACGCATCTTCGTCGAGGGCGGGCTACGTACCTCGAACTACGACGATCGTGACGGCAACAAGCGTTACCGCACTGAAATCGTCGCGAGCAACATCATCTTGTCCGGCAGCGGCGGCGGTGGTCGCGGCGGGCGCGGTGGCGGCGGCGGCGATGACTACGGAGATGAAGGCGGCGGCAGCGCGGGTGGTGGCGGCGGCGGCGGCGCCTCGAGCGGCGGTGGAGCCCCTTCGGGCGGCTACGATGACGCGGACTACGGGGGCGGTGGTAGTGACGACGACATTCCGTTCTGAGCGGGATGCGGTCGGATTCATGGCCTCACAGCCGCCGCGCGGCGCATTTGTTCGCCGCGGCGTCGCTGCTTTTGCTCGGCTGTGCGCGCAAGCGAGCGGCGCCTGAGCTCTCGCCCGCGTTGCGGTCTGAGGTTCCAGCGCCGGCAGGGCTGATCGCTGAATTGGCAGTAGCTCATCCAGAGAGCACCTGGCGCTCGTTGCGAGAGCTCGGGGCTCCCGCGTCCGAGCTGCTCCCCGCGAGCTTTCCGTTATTGGCGAGCACGTTGTTCGGCCTGCCCGCGCTCGGCGCAGGCTCGCTCGACCAAGACGTGCCGATGCGCGGAGCACTCTTGCTCGCTGACGGCAAGCCGAGTGGCCTCCTCGCTCTGCACGCGCTCGACGGTCGCGAGCTCGTGGCAAGCTTGACGACCGGCGGCAAACCTCCGTTTCGCGCCGAGCGGGACGCAACAACCGGCATCACGTTCTTGGTACCCGTGGCGCAGGGGTCTGCGAGCGGAGCCACGCTCGCTGTTCTCGATAGCTATTTGCTGGCCGGAGCCAACCGGGAAATCGTGATCGCCGCGGGGCCGTTCGTTGCACGTACGTTGTCCAAGCACCCTGCGCCGCAAGCCGACGCGTCGTTGCTCGTCGCGCAGAAGTCGCTGCACGAGCTGTTGGTGCCCGCGCTGCGGGCACGCTGGGGTGAATACCGCGGAACCCTAGAGCGAGACGCGCAGGTCGAGCGCAAGGCACACGCCGATCACAGCGCCGACTTTGCCGATCCGAGTGCGGTGCTGCTCGGCGCGGACGCGGTCTTCGAAAGCTTTTTCGCGATGCTCGACAGTGCGACGAGCGTCGAGTTGGCGCTGACTGCCACGGGCGCCTATTGCGCGCTCCGCTTGAGCGTGACGCCCAATACGACCGGGGCCAGCAAAGAACTCGCCGAATCGTTGACTGGCAGTGACGCGCACGCGCTCCTCGAGCTGCCGGACAGCACGCTCCTCGCGCTCGGTGTCAACCGCGACGTGCACGCCGCAACGAGTTCCCGAGACACCGCGGGCGACGATTGGGTACGCGTCCTCGGAGATCGGCTCACGACGAGCGACGCCAAGCTCGTGCGCGGCACCTTTGCCGATTGGGAGCTGGGTCGCGGCTCGCGCACCACGTACGGATTGCTTTCTGGGCCGAGCCTCGCAGGCTTCGTCTCCAGCGCCGTTGCCGAGCCGGCGGCGCTCGATCGGGCGGGCCACGGTTTCCTGCGCTTGCTCACGTTGCCCAGCGTGCGTGCGCCCTTGGCCCAATTCATCGGCACGCCGAGCGTCATCGAATCCAAGGCCGGAGCCCCTGGGCTCGCGCGCGCTACTGTCCGCTTTGCCGCGCGCGCAAAAGGGAGCAAAGCAATCGAGCCGATCGAGTTCGTTTGGCACATCGACAACGCGAGCGCGTTCGCCGCTGCGGGGGAGCATGCGGAACCGGCGCTCGCGACTCTCGAGTCGGCGGCCCGCGGCGAGCACGCGCTGAGTGGCGTGGGTGGGCTGGCGGATTCGGTGAAGCGCCTCGGGCCGCAGGTCACACTCTTCGCGTATCTCGATGCGCGCGCGCTGGGCGCCGCGACGACCGCGCCGGTTCTGCTCGCTTTCAGCAAGCAGAACGGGTTGCCTACCGCCTATCTCGAGCTCTCCAAGGGGGCGCTCGCCGCCGGCATCCAGCGCTTGGGGGAGCACTGAGCATGCCCGGGCATCGCGATGAAACGCTACTCATCACGGGCTTGCCGGGATTCCGCGCCCAAAAATTATGCGAGTACCTGCTGCTGGCGGAGCCAGATGCGAGTCTGATTGCTCTGGTACGAGACGCCGACATGAGTGCCGCGGGCGCGTTCCGTGAAGCGCTCCCATCGGCTCAGCGCGAACGTTTGCGCCTTCAAGTCGGCGATCCGTTTTTTCTGGACTACGGTCTGGGTGGGCCAAGCTACCTGGAGCTCGCGCGCAGCGTCGATCGTGTCTACCACTTCGCGAGCGCGCTCGAGTCGTCCGCCGGCGAGCTGGGCGCCAGCACCAACCTGGCCGGAGCGCGCGAGCTGATCGAGTTCTCACGCAGCTGTTCGCGTTTGCGCGGCGCGGTCGTGCTCTCCAGCGCGTTCGTGAGCGGAGCGCGCGGCGGCGTGATCCTCGAAGAGGAGCTCGCTGCCAGTCAACGCTTCCGGAGCGCGGTCGACGAATCCCTCGCGCTCGTCGAGCAAATGCTGGAGCGACACCCGGAGGTGCCCGCGCTCGTATTGCGACCCACGCAAATCGTCGGCGATTCGCGGAGCGGACAGATCGATCGCGTCGAATGGCCGTATCCCTTGATCGCCTGGGTGGTGAACGGCCCGGACGAGATTTCGTTGGCCCTGCCGCGCGCTCAAGCTGCCTTGCAGGTGGTCCCGATCGATTTCGTGTTGCGCGCGGCGCACTCTTTGGCGAGCGACGCTGGCAACTACGGCCGCCGCTATCATCTGGTCGACGAGCGACCGCCGACGATCGAAGAGTTCGTCGTGCTGCTCGCGGAGCATTGCAACAAGCGCATCTCGCCCGCGCTCAACCTGCTCACCCGCGGTTTGTCGAGCAATCTAAGGTTGATCTCCGATAGCATGCGTTCGCTCTTCGACGTGCCGGGCGCTGACGCGACGTACGACGCCAAAAACGCCCGCGTGCACTTGGCCGAGAGCGGCATCGCCTGTCCGCCTCTCGAGAGCTACTTGCCCGCGCTCGTCGAGTTCGCGCAGCGCGAGTTGCTTCCGCTAGACAAGGAGTCGACTCGTGCCCGCTGAGCCGCTCAGCGAGCACGTGGAACGCTGGCTGGTGGTCGCGTTGAGCTCACTCGTGGCGTTGGTATCCTTGACGTGTCTGGGTCGCGGCGAACTCGTGCCCAAAAACTCCGGGGCACCGTCCGCGGATGTCCCCGCACCGGTTGCACCCGTCGCACCGCAAGTACCGCCCGCGGCCTCGCAAGAACCGCCTGTGGTGGCGAGCGCGGCGCCGGCTGCGCTCCCCGATCCGACGCGCCTCGAGCTCAAACGATTTTACGCAGCACTGGCAGAACTCGAGGGTCACAAGCGCAAGGTCCCGGTGCGCATCCTGTGGCTCGGTGATTCCCACACTGCCGCGGACTACTTGACCGGCACGATCCGCGCGAATTTGCAGCAACGCTTCGGGGCGGGGGGGCCAGGTTTCGTGCGCATCGGGACGAATCCTTACCGACACACGCAGGTGACCGTCGTGCGCGAGGGCGAGTGGCGGGTCGAGCCGAATCCTCCATCGAAGCGCAGTCAGCAAGACGACGGTGTTTTCGGCTTGGGCGGCATGCGCGTCAGCCCAGCGGACGGCGCGCGCGCCAGCTTCGAACCCAAAAAGGGCACCCTACACGGCGCCGCGCATTTTCAACTCTGGTTCTCACTGCCCGAGGGGGCAAGCTTTCGCGTCGAGCTCGCCGGAGCCTCGCAGGTCGTGCGCAAGGACTCTCCCGTTGAAACGATAGCCGGCTCGCCGATCGCTCGATTGAACTTGAGTGGAGGGCCAACCGACAAGCTCGAGCTCGTAGCGCTCGCTGGCGCGCCACGTTTCTACGGTTTGACGGTGGAGGGCAGCGAGCCCGGGCTCGTGCTCGACACGGTCGGTATCGACGGCGCTCGCGTGGCAACTCCGCTCGCGTGGGCGTCCGCGCCGTTCGCGGCAGAAGTGGCAGCGCGTGCGCCCGAACTCGTTGTATTCGCGTTCGGGACCAACGAAGCTTTCGATGCGGACAAGGTCGAAAAATACCGCGCCGAGTATCGGACCCTGCTCGAACGAGTGCACCAGGGCGCGCCCAACGCAGACTGTTTGTTGGTGGGCCCGCCGGACGCGCTGTCCACCAGCGGCGGCTCGGAGCCTCGAGTAACGGAAATCGACACTCTGCAGCGCAGCGCGGCCGCCGAGCTCGGTTGTGGCTACGTCAGCCAGCTCGAACTGATGGGCGGAGCGGGCAGCTTCGAGCGCTGGCTTCACGAAAAGCCGGCGCGCGCGCGGCCAGATCGTCTTCATCTCACCCCCAAGGGTTATGAAACGCTCGGGAGTTCGCTGGTTTCGCTATTGATCAAGGCCTACGAGCGACGCTGACCGCTCAATGAGCCCGCTTGAGAGCCGCGTTGTAGCCCTGCATCAGGGCGCGGAAAATCCAATTGCCGATCACCTCGGAGCCGACCGCGCTCGGATGGGTGAGATCGGCTTGTCCGAGCCCGCGTCGAACCCAGGTCGGCATCGAGCGCGCTCCACCCATCGCGCCATAGGTGTCGAAGAACGCGCAGCCGAGTTCGAGCGCCGCCTTGCGTTGCTCCTCGACGATGAAGGGGATCACGCGAATGCTGACGATCTGGTCACCCATCTTGGCGGCGCGGTCCATCGCACCAATCACCAGGCAGCCCGCGTCAGGTAGCGCGTGCTGACCTTGAGCGATTACCTCTTTCATCGTGCGGTGATAGTCCTCCATCGAATATAGAAAGCCGTCACCGCTCTCATTTGCGCCGAACTCGTACACGACCAAGTTCGGCTTGCGCCAGCTGAGCTGCTCGGCCCAGTGCGCGTCGTCCTCTTTGTCGAGAAAGCGAATGCGCGCGCCTTGAACGCCGAGTGCGTCGAGCACGACACCCGGCACGTCGCGCTCGAGCACGACTCCGAACGCACGCGACACGCCGCTCAAGGTGAAGAGCTCGAATTCGTGCGGCCCATCTGCCACGCTCAGGGTATAGAATCCAGACGTCTTGCGGGCGCCGCGTGTATCGATATTCGCTTGCTCCTTGCCGTCCACGTTCAGGCGCAGAGTGCCGCCGTTCGGGTCTTGCAAATAGTCGAGCATGAAGCGCGAAGCGTTGCGGCCGAAGCTTCCGCTTTTCGCGGTACCGAAGCGAGCGAGCACGTTCTTGTCCGCCTTGAAGGAGACGCCGCCCAGGCCGTACAGGCCGTCCTCGGCGTAGGGACCGACGATACGGCTCACGCTCCAGCCCGCGGTGGCGTAGCGAAATACGTCGTTGTGGAAATAAGCCGGCCAGGCGTTGGCGATCAACATGAAGCCGTGCCCGGCGTCTCCGAACTCGGTTTGCAGCTTGCGTCGCAAAGTCCCGGACACGTAGTCGCTCACCACGATCGAATCGCCGAAGTGCGCGATGCGCGTGATGGCTCCCGGCTGTTTCTGTGCGGTACGCGCGAGCGCGGAATAGAAGCCGTCGAGCGCTCTGCCTGTCGGATCGACTAGCGGCATGGGCGGCTCGGCTGCGTCGATAGTGGGCAGTGACACGTCGTCGCCGTTCGGGGCACTGTCGCGTCGCGTGGCGGGTAGACTGAGCGATTCGGGTTGCGCGAGCTCCGGACGAGTCAGTGTTTCGCTGCCGATTCTCGCTTCACCGACGGCGATCGCGGGTTCACTGCTGCGCTCGCCGACGGCGCTCGCAACGGGTGGAGACGACAGAATCCGCAGCCGAGCGAGGCCGGGGAAGCGTTCGGCTGCGAGCGCCAGGGTCACGACGCTGAGCGCCGCTAGCGCCGGCCGTGAGATGAACGGAGACCAGAGCGGCGTGCGCGCGCTGCGTTCGGTCACTGATCGAACGGGTTCTTGCGGACGAGCGTTGCCGGAGCGTTCACCTTGCTCGGCGTGGGCGGCGCAGCAGGCGTCGGCTTGGCTTTTGGTTCGGGAGCGCTCGGCGGCTGCTCGGGCGGCACCGCCGCCACGCGCGAGGGAGCGCTCGCCGCCGCGGGATGAATCGCCGTGGCCGCCTGTTTCGCTTGATCCGAGGTGCTCGGAAGATCCGCTACGTCGACCGAAGCCGCGCCGAGC
The DNA here is from genome assembly GCA_036496745.1 of Polyangiaceae bacterium. Classification (GTDB taxonomy): domain Bacteria; phylum Myxococcota_A; class Polyangia; order Polyangiales; family Polyangiaceae; genus PMG-095. Next base: position 15,801 of record DASXKQ010000102.1, on the reverse strand, counting down.
GCTGCCAGGTCATTGGCGGCGCGGTTGCGACGAATCGAATCCACGTTGGTCGAGCGCGCTACTTGATCTAAAAGCGCACGCTTCTGCGCGGGATCGCTGGCCGCGCTCGCCTGCGCGAGTAGCGAATCGGCCCACGCGGCCTCGATCTGCCGAAAGTCGGCGCTCTTACGGGCGTTGCTGTCGTCAGGCAGCTCACTCACCTTGCGCGCCGCCGCGGCGGCGTCGCCATGGTCGAGGAGAGCCTTGGCTTCCGCGAGCAAGCGCGTCGCGGAGTCGGCGGGTTGATCGCCGGCACTAGCCGCGAGTTCGGGGCTGAAACCCTTGCGCGTCGCAACGGCCACTCCAAGCGCCGTCAGAATGGCGACGCCGCCGATCACCGCGCCGATCTTGACGCTCATCGGCAAGCCGGCCTTCGGACTGCTGCCACCTGGGGAAGCGCCGTAGTTCAGCGTCGCGATCGGGACGCTCTCGTCGACACCGGGGACGTAAATGTCGCCGGCGGGAATGAACTTCAACACCACGTCGCCGAGTTCGATCGCGTCGCGCACGTCGACCAAGCTACGCGAGAGCTCGTGGCCGTTGACGCGTACGCCGTTGGCGCTCTCACGATCGACTATCTCGTAGCGCCCGTCGCCGAGGCTATGGATTTCCGCGTGCACACGGCTCACCGACGGATGGTTGATGGCTACGTCGCATTCTTCCCCGCGACCGAGGACGACCGGGTGCTCATGTGAGAGCGGGAACTCCGCGCCCACCGTTGGGCCGAAGACCATCACCAACCGATCCGGTTGCCCGAGCAGCGCCTGGCTGCGCGGCGCGACGGGCATCGTCGCCTTCCCAGCGTTCGTGGGATCGGCGATGCTGTCGTCCATCGCTTGCAGGCGATAGTCCCCGACCTGCACCAAGTCGCCGTGCGAAAGCTCATGTTGGCCGTTGACTCGTTGGCCGTTGACGTAGCAGCCGTTGTAGCTGCGCAGATCGAACAAGACCCAGCGCTCGGCGCTCTTACCCAGCCGCGCGTGCTGGCGTGAGATATTGCGCTCGGTCAGACGGATCGTGTTCTCTTCAGCGCGGCCGATCATGTACTCGTCGCGCACCAAGTGGACGACGGTCTTGCTCGCCTGGTCGTCCTCGATCGTCAGCTTCCACATCGGTGTGCCCGGGCAGCCTACTTAGTCGTGCTTCGCGGTTTTGCCACCGCGAATGAGCTGTAAATTTGTCATGGTTCTTCTAGGGTTAAAAGCCCTTTGCCCGACGGGCGAGGGAAATCGCTCCGGGGCACGCGGCTACCCGCCCGAAAAGTCCTCGAAAATGGCGCACCTTCGCCAAGGTAGCGGGCTAGGGAAGCCCGAACAGCGCGTCATGGACGGCGGGCCGGGCGAGGCGAATTTGCGCGTTGTTGCGCGTTGGGCAGACGCGATTGGAAAGCAGCGCCGTTGCCCGACATAGCTCCGGATCGCACCACAAGCTCGTACCGGTAAAGCCCAGGTGACCGAAAGATTGCGCGCTGGCACGAGCGCCTGCGGAGGAGCCCTCGCTGGATTTGCCGTCGAAGCCCGCGCGCAGAGTACCCCCGCCGCGCGGTCGAACGAGCTCGCTCACGCTGGCTCGGTCCAGCCATTCGTCGGATCGTTCGTGCAAGGCGTCCAGCAGTGCGGCTCCGAAGCGGGCAATGCTCTCGACCGCTCCGAAGAGGCCAGCGTGGCCGGCGGCGCCGTGTCCGGCCAAGGCCCAAGCATTTTCGTCGTGCACCACACCGTGCACTTGGCCACCTCGAAACGGCACCACCTCGGTTGGGGCGACCCGCTGTGCGAAATCAGGGATGCGTCGTCGCAGCTGGCGCGCGGAGCCCACCTCGAGCGCGAGCGGTGCGCAGACCTGTTCGGCAATGAGCTCGTCGAGCGGGCGATGCGTCAAGCGTTCGAGCGCGACGCCGAGCAGGAAATAGCCGAGATCACTGTACAGGGGTGGCTGCTCGATCGAGCTTCCGGCGCCCATGCGAGGCCGCACCGCGCGTGTCGCTTCCCGAATCGCAACTTGCCGTTCGAGCGGCGCTTCAGCCAGCAGAGGAGCAAACAGCGCACGATGAGCATCGAGGCCAGCGCGATGAGACAGTAGAAGCTCGACCGTAGCCGAGCCGCTCGGGGTGCCGCGCGCTTCGACCAGCAACGATTCGAGTGGCGTCTCGAAGCTCAGTCGTCCTTGCCGCACGAGCCGCGCCGTCGTGGCTGCCAGGAAGGGCTTCGTAACCGAGGCGAGGTCGAACAAGGTGTCGCGCGACGCGCTGCGCTCGCCAACGCGGCCCGCGGCGCCGCTTTCCACGCGCCAGCCCGCCCCGTCGACGATGGCCACTGCAACGGACGCTGCCGGCGCCGCCAGCGGCTCAACGACGAGGGAGCGAGCTATTTCATCTAGACAGGAATTCGACATGACTAGGCATACAGGGGAGGGCGGCCTGGCGCAGACAACTTTGACCAGAAGAGAGTGAGCCCGGTATCCTTACTGTGGCAGCAGAAGTAAGTTAAGGAAACATGGCCGAGTTTACCTGGGAAGCACGCGGACGTACCGGCGAGATCCGCAAAGGCGTGATGGAGGCCGAGGATGAAGAGGCCGTCAACAATCGCCTGCGTCAGCAACAGCTTGCCCCGGTCAAGGTAAAAAAGAAGCGAAAGCTCAGCGAGATCCGCTTCGGCAGCGGCGTGAAGACGAAAGATCTCGTCACGTTCACACGCTTGTTCGCCACCATGATCGACGCGGGGCTCCCGCTCGTACAGTGTTTGGAGATCTTGGGCTCGCAGCAGGGCAACAAGAACTTCGCGATCGTGCTGAAGGATATTCAGGGCGCGGTCGAGCAGGGGTTGACCTTCAGCGAAGCTCTCAAACGACACCCGCGTGTATTCGACGACCTGTTCACCAATTTGGTCCACGCGGGTGAGGTCGGCGGCATTTTGGACAGCATCCTGAGCCGTTTGTCGGTGTACCTCGAAAAGCGTCAGAAGCTCGTGCGGCAGGTGCGTGGCGCCCTCGTCTACCCGTCGATCGTCGGGGTAATCGCCGTGGGCGTGATGGCCGTTCTCCTCACGTTCGTGATTCCTGCCTTCGAGAACATGTTCAAAGACTTCGGCGCAAAGGACGCGCTACCCGCACTGACGAAGGTGTTGGTCTCGCTCTCGCACAACTTCGTCACTTACTTCCCGTTCATCGCGTTGACGGTGTTCGTCGTCGTGGCCGGTTTCATCTACGCCTATCGCACGAACGGCGGCAAAACCTTCGTGCACAGGACGATGCTCAATGCGCCGGTGATGGGCCCGGTCATGCGCAAGATCGCCGTCGCGCGCTTTACGCGCACGCTCGGCACTTTGTTGCAATCGGGCGTACCGATCCTTGACGCTCTCGAGATCTGCGCGGTGACCGCCGGCAACGTGATCATCGAACGCTCCGTGATGAAGGTGCGGCAGGCTATCAGCGAGGGCAAGAACATGGCCGAGCCTTTGAAAGAAACGGCCGTCTTCCCGGACATGGTCGTCCAGATGATCGCGGTCGGTGAGCAAACCGGCGCGCTCGATCAGATGCTCAACAAGATCGCCGATTTCTACGAAGAAGAGACGGACGTGGCCGTGGCGGCCATGACCAGCGCGCTCGAGCCGATCATGATGGTCGGCGTGGGTGGCATGGTTGGCGTGGTGCTGATCGGCATGTACTTGCCAATCTTCACGCTCGCCGATCACATCAAAGCCAATTGAGCGTGATCAAGCTCGGCGTGCCCGAAGCGCTCGGCGCCGCGCCGCTGCCGCGGCGCCTGGCGGTGATCACGGCCGCGCGCCTCGTGCTCTTGTCGATCGCATTGGCGCTCGTGGGTGCGTTCTATTTGCGCGGCAAATTTGCGCACGATTCGTTCACGCTCCGCACTGCGATCTGGGCGTTTGGGGCGTCGTTCGGCGTTGCGGGTGTGTGCGCCGTGTTTCTGCGCGCCGGCTCGCAGCTCGAGAGGATCGCGAACGTGCAACTCGTCGCCGATCAGCTGATCTGGACGGTGATCGCCTATCTGACGGGCGGCGTCGCGAGCGGCGCCACCTCGTTCTACGGCTTGTCTTGCTTGGTGGGAGCCAGTCTGACCGGCATGCGCGGCGCGACCGTGGCCGCCCTCGCCGGCGGCGTATCGTATGGGACGTTGGTCCTGGCGCTCGAACGTCATTGGCTGTCGCCGCCGCCAGACCAACCGCCGAGTTTGCTCACCGGAGACGAGCTCACATTCTACGTCCTGCTCAACTTACTGGTATTGACGGTTGTGCCATTGCTTGCGGGTACACTCGCGGAGCGTCTGCGCTGGACCGGGGGCGAGCTCGAGGCGGCGACGGAGCGTGCCGCTCAGGCCGAACGCATGGCGGCGCTCGGCCGACTCTCGGCCGGCCTGGCACACGAGATTCGCAATCCGCTGGGTTCGATCGCGGGGTCGATCCAGCTGCTTCGCACCGCTGCTGGTCTTTCCGCCGAGGATCGGCAGCTGTGCGAAATCGTGCAGCGTGAAACGAATCGGCTAAACGATCTGGTGACCGACATGGTCGATCTCGCTCGCCCCAAGAGCCCGATGCGCACGAACGTCGACGTGGCGCGCATTGCGCGCGAGGTCGTCGAGTTGGCCTCGAAGAGTGGACGCGCGGTGTCGGACGTCGACGTCCGCTACCAAGGAGTAGACTCGTTGACGGTGTGGGCGGACGGCGCGCAGCTTCGGCAGCTGATCTGGAACTTGCTGCGAAACGCCGTACAAGCGAGCAGTCCGGGCGACACGGCCGTTGTCGCCGTCGAGCGCTCCGGGGAGGTGGCGCAATTGCGCGTCTCCGACCGTGGCGCCGGGATCGACGAAGCCGCCAAGGAGCGTCTGTTCGACGCGTTCTTCACCACGCGCTCGCAGGGCACGGGCATGGGCTTGGCCGTGGTCAAGCGCATCGCCGATGACCACGGTTTTACGATTCAGGTCGAGAGTGATCGCGGCCGCGGCGCCACATTTCGGGTGACACTCGGTCCCGCCGACCCGGCGAGTGCGGCCCCCAAAGCGTGAACAGGCCGACCCGGGCGGCTTTTGCCACAGGGCGCTCCGGCATCTGGTCGGGAGCGATATCCAGGCGAGGATCCTCGTGATTCCAGCTGGTTAGCGGGACCAGCCGTGCCACCGAAGGTTCGGCATCCCGCTTGCGTATAACTCAGAAAAGACGCAGATCGCGTCGTGAGGCAGTCATGAATCCATTCCGTCGTACGCGTTTGTTCCTCTCGGTGTTCGCCCTGGCTTTCGCGCTCTGCGCCACGGCGTTTGCCTCCGAGGCTCAAGACTTCGTCAAGAGCAAGCAGGTCGAACTCACCGAGCTCGTCAGCAAGTCCAAGTCCGTCGAGGACGAAAAGAAGGTGCTGGCCGCGTTCGACTCGGTGCTCGACTACGACGCGCTCGCCAAGGACACACTGAAGGATTTTTGGGACGAGCGGACGCCTGCCGAGCGTGAAGAGTTTTCCACGCTGCTCAAGGATCTCGTGCGCAACGCTTACCGTCGCAACATCAAGAAGACGATGGGCTACGACGTCGACTACACGGGCGAAACGGACGCGGACCTGGGCAAGACGATCAAGACGGTCGCTCACAACCGCAAGAAAGTGCATGAAGAGCCGGTCGATATCGACTACCTCGTGCACCAGGTAGGTGGCCAGTGGCGGATCCGCGACATCGTGACCGAGGGTTCGAGTTTGGTGACGAACTACCGCAACCAATTTCGTCGCATCATCAAGAAGCACGGTTTCCCGGAGCTCTTGAAAAAGATGAAGGCCAAGCGCGACAAGGGCGATATCGACTGACGCTGCTGAGCGGGCCGGAACGTTGCTCAAGGGCCGTTGCGACTGTCTAAGTACTTAGCTAAGTAGGCAGTCAGGAACGAGTTTCCTGGATTTGGGTTCAGCGTAAAGGCGGGACGCGTCGTCCGCCGGCGCGCGGAAATTGACCGGCCAATCGTGCGCGCTGGTACGATCCGAGGGCCGTGCCAGCTCCAATTCGCCCGTCCAACGCGCCGCCCGCGCCTGCGCCCAAGCGCACGCGCGTCGAGCCGCAGGAGATCCGCGACGAGCAGCGAGTCCCCCTGCGCCTCACGGTCACGCGCGGAGTGCTCGGCATGGAACTGTACGAGCCGATCGAGCTCGGTCCGATCGAGGTGTCACGCCTCGGCCTTTCGTTGCCGAATCTGAAGTTTCCGCTGGATTTGAGCGGGGGTGTGCCGCGCTTTCGGCATCGACGCGGCGAACTCGAGCACTTGGAGCTTCGCTCGAGCCTGAGCGGGCTCGGCGTCTATCTCGAGCGCCGATTGCGTGCGCTGATCGGCGACCTCGTGCGGCCCGTTTCCGTGTTCGCAAAACGCGACAGCCTGAGCGTCGGACTGGTGAGCGCGGACGCCGCGTTCGCTTTCGACTTGTTGTGGGCGCCAGACGGACGCCACGCGCGCTTCGTGATCAGTGACGCGCGCGGCGTGGGCCTGGCGGGACCGCCACTGGCGTTCGCGCTGCGCGCGCTCGACAGTGCCGTTTCCGGGTTTGGCACGCGGCGCGGCCGGCTGCTGACGGTCGAGGACGCTGGTAGCTTGATTGGTCGTCGAGTCTTGCCGGCGATCGGCGCTCGCGCGCCGGCGGCGGCCAACGTTCGCTTCGGCGAACTGGCCGTGTCCGGCGACGAGCTCAAGCTCGAAGTGGATGCGACGTTTGCTCCGCTCGCTGCGAGCGCCGACGCGACGCGGGCACTCGAGCTCGCGGGGCTGACGCTGGACGCGGACGAGGCTTTGGCGCGAGGCGACCTCGACGCGGCGCGAGCCGGATATTTGCAGGCTCTCGAGCGCGCGCCGCGGCACCCCGAGCTGGTGCGCTTGATCGTCGGTATCGATTCGGCGAGCAACGAGCGCGCCGAGGCGGCACAAGCCATGCTGGTCGAGAGCATGCCGGTCACGCGCAGCGGCCTGGCGGGTGCGGAGTTGTCTTGGCAGCTCCGCGACGACGAAGCAGCTCGCCAAGCGATCGCCGAGGCGACTCAGCGCGAAGTGTTTGCGCCGCTGGCGGCGATGCTTTGGTGCCGCCTAGCAGAGCGCGATCCATCACCGCTCGAACGGCTGGCGGCCCTCGATCGGGCCGTCGGGCTCGCGCCTGGGCTCGAGGCGCCGCGACACCGGCGTTTTCACGCGCGCCTGGCGCGTTCGGACGTGGAGGGCGCGCTCGGCGACGCGGAGCACCTGGAAGCGATGGCGCGCGGCGCGCGCGCCAAACACGCCATCAATCTCGAGACCGCGCGGGCATTCATGAGCGCGGGTTTCGTATCCGAGGCACGGCGCACCTTCGAGCGCGCATTGCGCTACGCCCCGGACGATCCGAATGCGACTGCGGGACTGGCGCGGGCCTTGGTGCAAGCAGGGCGCCGGGATCGCGCAGCCTCACTATTGGCCCGGGCGATCACGCTCAGCGAGCGAAAGGGTAAATCGGACGCGCACGCGTTGATCGACCTCGCCTTGTTGCTGGCCAATGACCTGAAAGATTTGCCGCAAGCGATCGCGCGTGTGCGGCAGGTGCCCGCCTCGTCCGAACGACTTGTCGAGGCCCGCTTCTTGGAGGCTCGCTGGCGGGCCAATTTGGGGGATATTGCGGGTGCGTCCCTGGCCTTCGGCCGGATGCGCGAGGCGATCGAGCTGTCGAGCACGCCGCCGCCCGGAGCAGGCGACTACTTGCGCGAGGCCGCCGCGTTCGAGCGTACCACCGAACGCGATCCGTTCGCCGCCGAACGGCACCTCGCCGTCGCCATCCGCATCGCGCCCCGCGACGGCGAGCTCGCGGATCTATATCGCGCGGTCGCCGCAGAGGTCGCTGAAGCGACGCGTCTGCGCCGGGAACGGCGACTCTAGACTGCCGCCGAGAGGCCCGGCACGAAGAGCGCGTGCCAGGCGAGCTCGAGCTGCTGGGCGTCGACCGTGGGTACGATCGCAGAAAGTCGCAATGGACTCAATTCGCTCGTGAGCGTGTCGCGCGGCAACGCGGCGAAGGCGTGCGACAGCCGCGGCAAATCGGCGCTGACACCGACGCCGACCACGCTCACAGCCGTGACGCTTTCGCGCAGCGCGTGCGCCCCCGCCTCGGTGAGCGCTGGGCGATGGGCGGAGAAATCCGGCACGCTCGTGAGCGACAACACGAGCTCGCATTCGCGATCCGCGCGCGCGCTGCGCACGGGGAGCTGCGCGAGCTCGAGGGCTGCGAGCAGGTCCGACGCCCGGTGTCGAGGCGCCGCGAGCCAGGCGATCTTGCCGTCTACGACGATCGCGAACTCTTCGCCATCCTGTTCGGCTCGCCGCACGAGCGTCTCGCGTCCCTCACCGCGCGCGAAATCGGCCGTTTTTCGCGCGTGAATGACGACTCCATGCTTGGCGGCCCATTCTACGGCGCGCGCATTGAGCACCTTCGCCCCTGCCTCGGCCGCCTCTTGCATCACGGCGTAGTCGAGCTCCGGCAAGTGCCGCGCGTCGGCGACGCGGTGTGGATCGGCGCTGTAGACGCCGTCGACGTCGCTGTAGATTTCGCATCGGTCGGCCCCCAGCGCAGCCGTCAGGGCAACCGCGGTCGTGTCCGAACCGCCGCGGCCGAGCGTCGTTATTTCGCGCTTGTAGCTCATACCCTGATAGCCGGCGACGATCACGACTCGCCCGCGAGCGAGCTCGTCCTCGATGCGGTGGGGACGCACTTCGATGATGCGCGCGTCGAAGTGTCGGTCGTTGGTGATGATGCCGGACTGCGAGCCCGTGAAGCTGATGGCGTCGCAACCGCGAGCGTGGAGCGCGATCGACAGAAGTGCCATCGTCACGCGCTCGCCCGTGCTCACGAGCATATCGAGCTCGCGTCGCGGCGGTTCGGCATCTGCGCTATTCGATGTTTGGCGAGCGAGAGCCAGCAAGCCCTCGGTCGTCTTGCCCATGGCGCTGACCACGACCACCACGTCGTTGCCTGCGCGGCGCGTGCGCGCAACGAGCTCGGCAACCTGCGCGAGCTTGTCGACGTCCGCGACGGACGAGCCACCGTACTTTTGAACGACGATGGGCATCTTGCCCAATTCTTATCGCCAGCCGTGCTCGCGGGCCAAATTGCGCGGCTATTCGAGGGGGATCAGGCTGCGCAGGCCGAAGCCGCCTGCCGCCCACAGGCGCGAGCTCGGGGCGTGCCAGGCGAGCGCACTCACACGCGCCCACTCGCCGCGCTCGGCGGGATCGCCCGAATCGCTCTCGTCGTTGCTGAGGACCGCGACGCACTCGGCCTGCGCATGGTCGACATCGACCAGCGCGATCAGCGTCTGGTCCGTCGCCTCGCGATAGATCGCCACCCACAACCGATCGCGCTCACGAAAGCGAGCAATGCACAGAGCCGTGGCACCCGCGGTGCCCGCGACGGAACGGAAGCTCTGCCCGCCGTCGACGGACAGGAGCACGGCGCTTTGCGGTGCAGCCAGAGCGACGATCTCTCGTTCGGCCGCGAGCAACGGCTTCGACGTTTTCGCGGCGGCTAGCGCAAAGCCCGTCAGCGCGCGCACTTCGAAGCCGTCGGCGCCACGGATGGCGAGCATGCGAGCTTGGTCGCGCTCGACCAAGACGACGGGCGCGCCGCCCGTCGCCAGCGTCACGACGTTGCCGGGTAGCTCAACCGGCGCGAAGTGATCACCCGCGTCAACGCTGCGCCGCAGTGTGCCGTCACCGGCGTGTAGCCAAAACTCGTCGGGCAAAGCTGGATATGGGCGAGCGAGCTCGAACCCTCGGCGTCGACGCGCCAGCGCATCGCCTGTATCGAGCGAGCGGACCAACTGGACTGCTTGGGACGCTTGCCGCGCGCGGCGCCACAATTTGCTGCCCCGTGTAGCGGCAATCGCGAGATCGTCCTGCGCGCCAAGCAAAATCAAACTCGAGACGGAAGCGTGATCGACGGCCAGTCGCAAAGGGGCGTCCGCGCCGTTTGCAAACCACAGGAGGTCGGAGCTCGCGCCGACGACGTGCTCGCCCGCGGCGACCAAACTGTTGCATGCTTCCAGAGGGGCAGTCGGTGTGAGGAGCTGCCACGGCTCTGCAGCGCGGGGAAGTCCCGCCTCGTCAGCGCTGGCCAACGTCAGGTCGCTCGCCTCCAGTGCGATCTCTTCGCCGCCGTCGTCGCGATCGAGCTCCGGCAGTTTGCTCTCGTCGAGGGCGATCGGCCCTTCGTCGACACTCTCTTCGCCTTCCCGTTCAAGCGGTGACTCGCGCAGTTCGAGACCCTGCGTGAGGTCGATTGGAAGCGGAACATCATCGAGCGGATCCTCGGCGTCGTCCGCGTCCAGATTCAGCATTTGCCCGAGGTCGATCTCGTCGGATGCTTGATTCTCCCCACCGTCCTCGAGCTCGTCGATCGCGACGCCTACATCGAGCTCGAGCGCTTCTGTGTCGTCGCCTGGTCCATCATCGAACGGATCGAGCGGCAGGTCCTCGGACAAGTAGTGCTCGTCGTCTGTCTTCGGACCGTCGACCTGTCCGGGTGCATCTTGTGGAGAAACGCGTGTCACGGGTCCAAATATAGTACTCGCGGCGCTGAGCGGTGCGACATCAGCATAGTTTTTCGCTGGGATCTGACGCGTCGAGCGCGGCGACGCGTGACGTCCCTCGATTCTGATGAATCAAAAGCTTAACCTTGGGCGCATGGCTGCTGGCGCGCTGATCGATGCCGACTTGGTGGTGCGCAAATTGTCCGTTAAAAATGCGGATGTCGTGTTCGTCAAGGGGATCTTCGAAGCAAGTGAAGGCCTGTGCGCGATGTTCGCCGAGCGGGGCGGGGAACTGACGATCGTCGCCCCCCACACGCGTGCTCGCGAGCTCGACGCCGTCTTGAAAGAGCTTGCTCTGGAGCTTGGCGGAATTCTCGAGCCTGCCGGCGCAGAACTCCGCTTTCCACAATCGTGAAACCTGCGAGCGGTGGAGCGGGGCTGTACTGACCCACCTCACTCTTGATCGTGTGCACTAGGCATTGCGAGAAGATAGGTGATGCTTTAGCTTGGCGCCCGAGCTCATGACGGATCCGCTCGCGCCAGTGAACGTGTCGCTCTCGTCCGCGGAGCGCACTCCACTGCCGCTCGACACGCGCGTCGACACGCGCATGGTCGACGCTTGGTGCGAGTGGCTAGACGCGCTCGCGACGAACGCAGAGGCGGCGCTCGCCGCAGCAATTGCATATCGAGAACTCGACGAACGCGCGCGCAATCATTGGCTCTCAGCGCTCGACCAAGACACGCGGCGCCTGAGCGTGCCGCGCATCGCCGTGTACGCGCCGCTGCTCGCCGTTGAGTCCGATCCCGAGCGTCGCGCTCGCATCACCGAGGCGATCGGACCGCTCAGCGCGGATGTTTCGCCGCGCGTGGGACCGCAAGGACTGTGCGGTCGGGAAGCGGACGGCGCGCGCGTGGCCGTGCTGATTACGCCCCTCTATTTGGATTTCGTGCAGGTACTCGCGTGCTCCTATCGTGCTGAGCACGGTTTCGGCTGGGTTCGGCACGATCCGATCGTCGACCGCACCAAGGCACCGCGTCACGGGGATCGTCTGGACGGCGTGTTGCTCGAGCGTACCCCGCTCAGGAGTCTGATCGACGATTTGGCTCTCGCGGTGCTCGCGCAGCATCGCTCGGGGCGGGAGCCGCCGGAGGCCCTCCGCGTGTTTGCGGATCTGTTCGGACCCAATCTAGGCGGCTCCACTCCGCCGCCTGCACCGTGAGTCGGTTTGCGGGTCTGGTCGGGCTGTGGCTCGTTGGCTGCCAGGCTGTGCCCGTGACGCCTGCCGTCGAAGCCCCACCTACTGGGCGCGTCCTGTCGTTCGCCTTTGGCACGATTGATGGCGCGGAGCTGAGCAGCGCGACAACGCGCGGTCGCGTGACCGCGCTGCTCTTCGTGACGACATTCGATCTTGCCTCACAGATGGAGGCCAAACGGTTGAACGTGCTCTATCACTCGCATCGCCCGCGCTTCAACGCCGGTGTGATCGTGCTCGAGGCGCCGGAATACGCCGTGCTCGCCGGTGTGTTTCGCTCGTCGCTCGGGCTGTCATTCCCGGTTGCGCTGGCCGACAATCAGACGCAGGAGGGGCAATCTCCGCTCGGCGTACAAAGTGTACCGACATTGCTCGTTCTCGACCGCGATGGTCGAGAACTTGCTCGTCGCTCGGGGCTCTTGAGCGAGGGCGAAATGGATCGCTTGCTGTCGCTGAAAGCCTCGGGATCCGGGCATAGCTCGGATTGAGTTTGGCTTCGCCTGGGCCAGGGGTTGACCGGTCCCCTTAAAGCTCTAATGTGTGCTCGTTGCGGCGCCGGTAGCGGTGCCCGGAGGACAAAATGGCGAAGCTCGAAGGTACTAAGACGCACGAACATCTCAAGGAGGCTTTTGCGGGGGAGAGCCAGGCGAATCGCCGCTACCTCTATTTCGCGAAGGTCGCCGACATCGAGGGCTACCCGGACGTCGCGGGCCTCTTCAAGGACACGGCCGACGGGGAAACGGGCCACGCACATGGGCACCTCGATTTCTTGAAGCAGGTCGGTGATCCCGCGACCGGCAAGCCAATCGGCGACACGCTCAAGAATCTGCAATCGGCCGTGGCCGGTGAAACCTACGAGTACCAGACCATGTACCCTGGATTCGCAAAGACGGCGCGCGAGGAAGGCTTCAGCGAGATCGCCGAGTGGTTCGAAACGCTCGCAAAAGCCGAGAAATCCCACGCGGGTCGCTTCGACAAGGCCGCGAAAGAGCTCGGCTGACCGCGCGCGCCCACTGGGCGCACACTTCAAAATGACCGCGCACCCTGCCCGGGCGCCCGAACAGCCGCCGGCGTACGATCCGAACAGTGAACGCTATTGGGATCCTCGCGATCTCGAGCGGGAGTTGCGGCGGACCGCTCAGGTCTGTCACGAGTGTCGCATGTGCGTGAACTATTGCGGCTCGTTTCCGATCTTACTCGGCGCGGTCGATAAGGAGATCGAGGCAGGGCGCGCGGAAGGTTCGGAATCGCTGGACGCAACGACGTTCCGCGCGGTGAGCGATCACTGCTGGCAATGCAAGCTCTGCTACATCAAGTGTCCGTACACGCCTGACGAGGGCGCGTACGAGGCGTTGGATTTTCCTCGCTTGATGGCGCGTGAAAAGGCGCAGCGAGCGCGGCGCGACGGTATTGCTTTGGTAGACCGCGTGCTCGGCGAGCCGCAGCTGATCGGCGCGCTCTCTGCGGGGCCGCCTGCGCGCATCGCCAACTTCGTGAATGCGCAGCGTCTCACGCGCAAGGTGCTCGAGCGGGTCGCCGGCATCTCTGCGGAATTTCCGCTGCCGCCACTCGCGTCGCGTGCGTTCTCGAGCTGGTATCGGGCGCGAGCAGGCACCGAGCGCGCGGCGCCGAACGGGGAGCTGGTGCTCTTTCCAACCTGTTACGGCGAGTACAATTTTCCCGAGGTCCCTCGCGCCACCATAGAGGTGCTCGAGCGCAACGGCTTCAAGGTGTTGCTCCCTGAAGGCATGACCTGCTGTGGCATGCCCAACCTGGATGGCGGGGACATCGAGGCTGCGAAGCGCAAGATGGAGGCCAACGTGGCGGCGCTCGCGCCCTATGTCGCGCGAGGCCTGACCGTCGTCGTGCCAGGGCCGACCTGTGGCTACACGATGAAGAAAGAGTGGCCCGTCTATCTCGGCAGCGCCCAAGCCGCAGACGTGGCCTCGCACACACGTGACTTGATGGAGTTTCTCGACGGGCTCCGGCGAGAGAAACGCCTGGTCAAGGACTTTCAGCGCGGGCTCGGGCGCGTCGCCTACCACGCCGCTTGTCATTTGCGGGCGCAGAAAATCGCGACGCCGGGTGCGCGGGTCCTCGCGCAAGTTCCGGACACCGACGTGCGCATCATCGAGCGCTGCTCCGCCGTGGACGGCACTTGGGGCATGAAGGCGGCGTACTACGAGGAAGGTGCGCGCTATGCGCGCAAGCTGACCGACACGATTGCAGAGCACGTAAGCGAGGGCCCGCTCACGGTGGTGACCGATTGCAGCTTGGCCGCGCTGCGCGTCAAAAAGCACAACAATTTGCTGGCCCAGCATCCGATAGTAGCGCTCGCGCGCGCCTATGGTATCGAAGTCACGTGAAGCTCGTCGAGCGCGCAGAGCTCCTCGGTCTCGCCGAGTACGAGCAGATCCGAGAGCCCTTTCGGCGCAGGATCATCGAGCTCAAGGAGCGTCGTCGCGTGGCGTTGGGCCCGAACATGACAGTGCTGTTCGAGAACCACGACACGGTGCTCTTCCAAGTTCAGGAGATGCTGCGCACGGAGCGTATCAGCGCCGAAAAGGCGATACAGCACGAGCTCGAGACGTACAACGAACTCGTGCCAGGCGAACGCGAGCTGTCGGCGACCGTGTTCATCGAGTATCCCGAGCGCGCTGAGCGGGAGCGCATGCTGGTCGCGCTGGCAGGTGTCGAGACTGCATTTTTCGTGCGCGTCGCCGACGAGCGTTCGACGGTCCTCCCCGATCGCCGCGGCGACGACCCGACCCGCACGATGGCCGTGCAATACGTCAAGTTCCCTTTGAGCGAGGCCGCCGAGCGGCTGCTCCGTGGCGGCGCGGCAGACGTGTCGCTCGGCGTCGAGCACCCGGCTTATCGCGCCGAGGTCTTGCTTGGGCCGGCGACCGTCGAGAGCCTGCGTGACGACGGCGCTTGAGCTAGATAGCGGCGGAACGCGTTCTCACTGACAAGGCGCATGGCCCAGGGCGGCCGCTCCGCATTCTGTGGGATCGTTCTGGTTCAAGAGCGCGGCGGAAGCATGAAACAAGCGGCACTGGACGCTGTTGCCGGTCCCGGAGGTTGCCAGAGAATAGCCAGAGTCCGCTCCGGCCCCGCTTGGCGTGCCGCCACTGCCCGTCCAGGAGCTACATGTCGAAACGCACTGCGTGCGATTGGCATCGTTGGCGTCGAGCGGAAATGTTTGCGAGTAGTCTGCCGGACAACCCGCCAAGAGTAGCCTGCAATAGGAAACACAGTTGCCGGTGCCCAGCACCGGGTCGTCGATGCCGCAGTGCCCGTCGCCGCCCGGCCCCGTATGAGGGCAATGAGCGTCCGGCGCAGCTACCGCGTTGTACGAGTGATACACGCGGCAGCCTGCGGTGTTTTGCGTGTGATCGTCGGTCGTACCGGGATCCAGCGCGGCGCAAACGGCCATACATTCCTGTCGGCTCGCGTAGATCGCGTTGCTGTCCGTGCACATGGTCATCTCGAGCTGGCAAAACATGCCGCAGTCTGGCGGCGTGCCGGCTACGTCGCATGGCCCGTTCGGTCGCAACGTCGCGTGCATGCAGTGTGGGTCGGGCAACACCGACGCGGCGCTGATGTGGTAGAGGCGACACGCGAGCGTATCGCCGGTTTCGTCATCCGAGTTGAACATGACGGACGGCACGAGGCCCGCGCACTTCGCCACGCAGTCCGGTTCAGCCGTGCAGATGGCGGCTTGCAGTTGACAAAAGCTCTCGCAGTTGGAGCCGCAGACGCCGTTGCCTCCGGGCCCGGCGCTCGGGCAGTCGACGTCCGGCTCTTCCCCGGTGCCAGCTTGTTCCGCCAGTTTCGCGCGGCACGCGAGCGTGTCTTCCATGCCCGGCTCGAGTGGATCGCCGGGCGGCAAGTGGTTGCAGATGCCGAGGCACGTGTCGCGCGTCTCGTACTGCTGGTTATCGCCCGTGCAGTTGGCGGTGATCTTGTCGCAATAGCTCTGGCAGG